>CAJWLE010000112.1:0-6334 GCA_913042965.1 uncultured Synechococcus sp. | reverse complement strand
CCACGCATGGTGACCGAACCTCGGCCACCCAGATAGGTTTCACGGATGCCATCACGACCGAGGATCTGGCCTCCCGTCGGGAAATCAGGGCCTGGGATCAAGCGGATCAGCTCCTGATCCGTGATGTCGGGGTTGCTGATCAGTGCCAGCAAACCATCAATGAGCTCGTTGAGATTGTGGGGAGGAATGTTGGTCGCCATTCCCACAGCGATGCCCGCAGAACCATTCAGCAGCAGCTGAGGAATCCGCGCAGGCAACACCGTTGGTTCCTGCTGAGAGCCATCGAAGTTGTCGGCGTAATCAACGGTTTCGGCCTCGATGTCTTCAAGGAGGCTGTCGGTGGTGAGAGCCTTAAGCCGCGATTCGGTGTATCGCATGGCCGCTGGCGGGTCGTTATCCACCGAACCGAAATTGCCGTGCCCGTCAATCAGAGGCATCGACATCGAAAAATCCTGGGCCATCCGCACCAGGGCGTCGTACACAGCGGTGTCGCCGTGGGGATGATATTTGCCCAGAACTTCACCCACCACACGGGCACACTTGCGGTATGGGCGGTCGCTGGTAAGTCCCAGCTCGTACATCGCATAAAGAATGCGGCGATGCACCGGTTTGAGACCATCGCGGGCATCGGGCAAAGCCCGACCCACAATCACGCTCATCGCGTACTCCAAATAGGAGCGCGACATCTCGTTGCGCAGATCCGTCTGAATGATCCGATCGTCGGAATCGCCGGGACCGCCGCGGCCAGGCCCCACAGAATCCGCCATACGAGGACTACACCACCACTCATTACTTTATCTCGGTAGACGAACTTGAACGGCAAATTTCGGATAAAATCCGCACTCTTTTCCGCCGGGTGTGATGGGACCGACCGACGACGCCAATTCCGAAGTCGAAATCGGCATCAGCACCCCTGTCCCGACACCTGCGCCAACTGCTGACCCAAAAGACAGCCCTGATCCAACAGCCGCTTCAGATCCAACAGCCATCTCGGAGTCGCCCACAGCTCCAACGACAGCGCCCGAACCGGAAACCGCCTCTCCAGAACCAACCTTTGCGCCGCAGCCAACCGTTGCTCCGGAGCCAACCCCTGAAGCAACTCCCGACCCGGTGATCGCTTCCACCGTGACCATCCCTGCCGGCACAACTGGCGAAGGCGGTGAATGGAACCTTCTCCAGGAGAAAGTTCAGGCCTGGGTCAACGACAACCAGCTTTCAGCGCTGTGGCAGCAGGTGAAACTCCCTGCTCAGATCCTGGTTGCCTTGATCCTGCTGATCCTTGTGCTGCAGGTCTACGGCGGCATCATTCGCACGATTTCAGCTGTTCCTCTGGCGCCTGGCTTGCTGGAGCTCGCCGGCGTCGTCGCGGTCGCAAACTTCTCCGTCCGCAGATTGGTCAAATCCAGTGAAAGGAAAAAAGTTCTCCAGACAGTGCAAGACCGTTGGGGTCAGTTTGTTGGGCGCTGATGTCCAAACCTCTGCATGCTGATTGGTAGCTTGATAAGTCCTGATCAGCAGCGCGGTGGACATTCAGCTCGGACGCTCCAAGACCGTTCGCCGGGCCTATGGAATTGATGAAATCGCTCTTGTTCCAGGTGGGCGAACTGTTGACCCTGAAGTAACGGACACCTCCTGGACCCTGGGGGGTGTGCAGCGGGAGATTCCAATCATCGCCAGTGCCATGGATGGCGTGGTGGATGTGCAGATGGCCGTTCGTCTTTCAGAGCTCGGAGCACTTGGAGTGCTGAACCTTGAAGGAGTTCAGACCCGCTACGACGAGCCCAACGCGGTTCTGGACAAGATTGCAGCTGTCGGGAAGGACGAATTCGTCCCTCTGATGCAGGAGATCTACAGCCAACCCGTCCAGGAAGCACTGATCCGACAACGCATCCAGGAGATCAAATCAAAGGGGGGAATCGCAGCCGTCAGTGGCACTCCTGTTGCCGCTCTTCGCTACGGAAAAGCCATCGCCGAAGCAGGAGCTGACCTTTTCTTCGTCCAGGCAACGGTGGTTTCCACCAATCACATTGGCCCCGAGGGTCAGGAGACCCTGGACCTTGAGGCGCTATGTCGGGACATGGGCGTTCCGGTCATCGTGGGCAACTGCGTGACCTATGAAGTAGCCCTTGAGCTGATGCGAGCCGGTGCAGCAGGGGTGATGGTTGGCATTGGCCCAGGAGCAGCATGCACATCCCGTGGGGTGCTGGGCGTTGGTATTCCCCAGGCCACGGCAGTCGCCGACTGTGCGGCAGCTCGGGTTGATTACGAGCGGGAAAGTGGTCGTTATGTGCCGATCGTTGCTGACGGCGGCATCGTGACCGGCGGCGACATCTGCAAGTGCATCGCCTGTGGCGCAGATGCTGTGATGATCGGATCACCCATCGCTCGGGCTGAAGAGGCCCCAGGTCGGGGCTTCCACTGGGGCATGGCGACTCCGAGTCCTGTCTTGCCTCGCGGCACCAGAATCAATGTGGGCAGCACGGGTTCCCTGGAACGCATCCTGCGTGGACCCGCCAAGCTGGATGACGGCACCCACAATCTCCTGGGATGTCTAAAGACATCCATGGGAACCCTGGGAGCCCGCACCATCCGAGATATGCAGAACGTCGAGGTGGTGGTGGCACCGTCGCTGTTGACGGAAGGGAAGGTATACCAAAAAGCTCAACATCTTGGGATGGGCAAATAAGTCGCGGCTAGTGTGAGGTGTGTGTCGGGTTTAGGCCCACACACTCCTCACACACCATGGCCCGGCGCGTTCGGGCTTTCACTCTTCCAGTCGTAAGCATCACAGTTCCCATCAGGGCCGAAGTCGACTGTGTTGGCTACGTCTGATATTGCTAAGTTCTCATCAAATCTTTTCGCTCATATGTCTAGCGCCGCTGCGGTCACCGACGCCTCTTTCGAGCAGGACGTCCTCCAGAGCGACGTTCCTGTATTGGTTGATTTCTGGGCTCCCTGGTGTGGCCCCTGTCGCATGGTTGCTCCAATCGTTGAGGAGATCGCCAAGGAGTTCGACGGTCAAATCAAAGTCTTCAAGCTGAATACCGACGAAAACCCCAACGTCGCAAGCCAATACGGCATTCGCAGTATTCCCACCCTGATGGTCTTCAAGGGCGGTCAGAAGGTCGACACCGTTGTTGGCGCCGTTCCCAAGGCAACCTTGTCGGGAACCATCTCGAAGTACCTCTGATCCAGCCCTGAGTGGCACGGAGGCCAAGGGATTGGGGCTCAAACTTGGCCTGATTGATTACGGCATGGGCAATCTCCACTCCGTGGAGTTTGCTTTGTTGCGTTTGTCTCAGCCCTGCTACCGCGTGCGGTCCTCTGATGACTTACAAGACTGTGACGCCCTGATTCTTCCTGGGGTCGGATCCTTTGATCCGGCCATGGAAAATCTGAACTCAACAGGATTGGTTCCCGATTTGCTTCGCTGGGCCAGCGACAACAAACCTCTGTTGGGAATTTGTCTGGGTCTGCAACTGTTGTTTGAGTCCAGCTCCGAAGGTCGCCTCGATGGCCTTGGTTTGATCCAAGGACATGTGGAGCGACTCCCTGACGATCAAAATGAACGCATTCCCCATATGGGGTGGGCACCGCTGGACCTGAAGAATCCAAGCCCACTTCTCAAGGAACAGCAGGCTGCCCCTTGGATGTATTTCGTCCACAGCTATGCCGCCGTTCCAGCGCAGCCGCACACATTGGCCGCAACAACGCAGTTCGGCGATCGGGAGATCACAGCCATGGTCTGGCAGAACAGACTCGGCGCTTGCCAGTTCCACCCGGAGAAGTCGTCTGGTGATGGCAGTGCCTTGTTGAAGCACTGGCTCCAATGGCTGAATCGTGGAGCGCCCTTCGAGTCATGAGGGCATCCGGTCAACTTCGTCTCACCACCGGCCGACGACTGATCAGCCCTCCCAACCTGAACACCCGACCCACAACATCCAGGGTTCGGGAAGCAGTGATGAATCTTCTGGCCCCACGACTGGAGGGCAGCCGCTGGCTCGACCTCTGCTGCGGCAGTGGAGTCATCGGTTGCGAGGCCATTGAACGAGGAGCTGCAGCTGTTTTCGCCATTGATCGAGACCCCCGCTGCACAAAAATCTGCCAACAAAACCTTCAGAGCATGACGGGTGAAAACAATCCCAACATTGAGGTAAGGGTGATTCGTTCTGAACTGCTGAGCTGGTTACGACAAGGGTGGAGTGCAACTCCTTTTGACGTGATCTATTTCGACCCGCCCTACGAGAGTGGCTTGTATGAAGGCGTTCTGGCTTCTCTGAGTCAAAAAAACTGGATCAATCCGAACGGAATTCTCGTGTGTGAGCACCGATCCAAAGCAACGCTGGATTTAGGTTCGTCGTGGATCGTCGCCGACCAGCGCAGGTATGGAAGCAGCAGCGTGTTGCTGCTCAGCCGCCCAGAGCACCGCCGCGGCGATACTGATTCCATGCAGCAACAAACAAGCCAAGAAGAGTGACAGGGATCAGACCCAGAACAATGCCGCACAGCAGAGGTTCGATCATGGGGTCGCGTCGGGTATCGATATCAGCCACAATTCTTCCACGGTTATTCCCCTGTAGTGAGCGAGCCGACATCAACTGCAGCAGAACAACGCGAGGGCGGCCGCGGCCTGATTGCTGCGCTTGTTGTCCTGGCGGCTTCCGCCTGTGCTGTGTTGCTGCTTTGGGTCATTAACAGTGCTCAGCAAGATCCCTACATCAAGGCCACGCTTGAACTCCACGGAGATCCCGACCATGGAGGCCAGCTGTTTCGGATCAACTGCGCCGGATGCCATGGTCTGGCAGGGCAGGGCCTGCTGGCTCCGCAACTGGTGGGTGTTGGCCAGAGAAAACGGGATCCGAGCTTGATCCATCAGATCGTCAGCGGAGAGACTCCCCCAATGCCAAGCTTCCAGATGGAACCGGAAGCCATGGCTGATCTTTTGAGTCATCTACACCAACTGAACTGATTGGTTGTCGTTGTCCTGGTTGAGCCAGCCGGCCCGCTGAACATCGGCAGCGTTGCGAGACTCTGTGCCAACTTCGGAGTTGATCAGCTCCGTTTGGTGAATCCCCGTTGCGATCCAAAGGGGAACGATTCGCTTCGCATGGCCGTTCATGCTGTCGCCCGCCTGGAAACAGCAGTTCACTACTCAACATTGGAGTCCGCCGTCGCTGACTGCTCCAGGGTCGTTGCCACCTGCGGTCGACTGGATCACGGATCGATTCCCCTTCAGACGCCCGATCAGGCCCTCAACTGGTTGACCGCCGGGGACGGCACGGTTGCCGTGGTGTTTGGGCGAGAGGATCGTGGCTTGACCAATGAAGAATTACGGATCTGCCACAGGGTTCTGACATTGCACAGCGGTGATAGCTATCCCTCCCTGAACCTCTCCCATGCCGTTGCCATCGTGCTGCACGACATGGCCCGACTCGATCACACGACACCTCCCGATGCTCAGTGCAGCCCAGATCCGGCATCCGCGCCTCAGCTCTCTGGCCTGATCGAAGACGCTGCTGATCTGCTGTTGGAATGCGGTTTTCTTCTGCCCCACACCCGTGAGGCCAGGATGGCCAAGGTGCGCGATCTCTTGCATCGCGCTTCAAGCAGAACAGAGGAAGTCGCAATGCTTCGTGGCATGGTCCGCCAGCTCAGGTGGGCGATGCACGCAAAACGCTCCTAATCTCTGCTTCATCTAGTTTTCAGGCGCTTGTCCAGCAGCCGACCCTCCCGACGTTCCCTCAGCTGGGGATCCCCGATGCGGTTGCTGTTCCGTCTGCTGGTGATGGGGGTAGGGCTTGGTCTGCTGACTGGTTCGATGCTGCGCTGGTTTGCCCCGGACGTACGTCGCCAGACCCTCAAACTCCCAGCCTGGCTGGAACGCCAGGTCGGCATTCCTTCCGCTTCAACGAAAGACGGCACGTCGACATCCACGCCGCAGCCAATGCCTGTCGGCAAATCGTTTCAACCCAGTACGGAGATCAAGGCTCTTTCGAGCCGCTGGCGTGAAATCGCTGCGACTCAGAAGGATCTGATGGTGAGTGCATACCTTCTGATCCTCGACGATGGGCGCTATGCACAGCTGAATGCCAACCGGCCGATGCCGGCAGCAAGCTCGATCAAGACACCGGTCCTTTTGGCGTCCCTCGAACGCATCGATGCTCAGGATCTGTCTTGGAACGAACCGCTGGAGCTGACTGAGGATCTGGTGGGCGGGGGTGCTGGATGGATGGCCTCAAGACCGGTCGGAAGCCGCTTCCCGACCTATGAAGTTGCCACCGAGATGATTCGCATCAGCGACAACTCAGCCACCAATCTGCTGATCGAACGGGCC
>CAJWLE010000111.1:0-6356 GCA_913042965.1 uncultured Synechococcus sp. | reverse complement strand
GTTCCTGCTCCAGCAGAATCCAGCAGCGAAAACGCTTCACGCGCCTTGACTTCCTGATCACCCAGCTGCAAGGCGAGCAACAGTCGCCAATCACGGGTGCTGATCGCTCCATCCCGAAGGTGATGGGCATCGATGGCACCTCTCAAAGCATCACGATTGAGATGCCCTCCAGCAGCCTCCACGCGGGAGACGATCTCATCGGCCGTGCCCCCAGAGGCGGGCAGAGCTTCAAACAGCTGATTGAATTGACTGGAGGAGAGCAACGCCACCTGTTCCTGTGGACAAACTTTCTTAAAGCTAATGAGATTCTTCAGGTTGAACCCAAAACCAGAGCCAAGCGGGGATCAACAACTAAGGATCGCTTCTCCGGGAATCAAACCCCTCCCCCTCCGTCAGATCCGTTAATTCCGTCAGGCGTTCGTACTCGGTGGATGACAACAATTTCAACCCCGCGGCACGATCCAGACGCTGGCTCAGACGAACAAACCCCAGAAAGGCATGCAGCCCGATCCAGAAACCAGCGAACAGCAACACCACCAAGGCATCGGCACTGGCCCCCACAACCAGCACAAACCCGGCCGTTGCCAACCCAGCCAGACCGGCACTGAGCAACAGACGCTGGGCCCGTCTCATGTCGAAGCGGCCATCAACGTCAACTGCTGACGCAACCAGGGCAGGCTTAATCCGATCACGTTGGAATAACAGCCTTCAAGGCCTGCCACACATAAACCGCCACGCCCCTCAAGAGCGAAGCCACCAGCACACTGCAACGGCTCGCCGGTAGCCACGTAGTCATCTATTTCTCTGGGGGTGAGCGCTGAAAACAACACCCCTGTGCTCACACTGCTCAGCACCGGATCCTCTCCAACAGGCATGAGGCAATGCCCCGTCAGCAGTTCCCCACGCTGACCAGCCATCCGGCGCCAGCGCCTCACCGCTTCAGCTGCATCGGCTGGTTTACCAAAGATCTCGCCCTCAAACACAAGAACGGAATCGCAGCCCAGAACGGCGCTGATCCCAGCATCTGCAACCGAATCCAGTGCTTGATGCACCGCCGCGGCCTTGGCCTGCGCCAGGCGCTGCACCAACAGCGAAGGATCTGGGGCGGAAATGGCCCGTTCATCCACGCCACTCACCCGAACCCGATGGGGGATTCCTGCCTGCTCCAGCAGACGGCGGCGGGCCGGAGAGGCCGAAGCAAGCAACAGCACCGAAACGCAACCTCAGTAGGTGCTCCGTAGGCTGCCACCGACGGGAGGCCGCGCCATCGATCACCCCACCGACGACCTGCTGGCTCCCCGCAGCCGAAGCCGGGCCGCGCGCTCGATGCGATGCCTCCCTTTTGGCGAACCGCTTTACCGCACCCTGCAGCAGGAGGGATTGGACGCCGAGACGCTCTGGAAAAATCGCGCACGTTTTGGTCGCGGCCGTCGCTGGCCGGCCAACCCCGATGGTCTTGAAGACGAACTGCGCTGGCTGATCACCGTTGGCGTGCTGCGACGGGAAGTGGATGGACAGGGACTGACCAGCCGCTTTCGCCTGACGCCCCTGGGCCGACAACTCCTCGACGAAGACAGTGGATTGCTCGAGGAAAAGGCGTCGCTCTGGGATTGGCTGCGCATTGGCCTTCGCCGTCGCTGGCCGTTTTGACCGCTCCCAAGACGCTGATGGTGCTGGGAACCTCAAGTGGAGCGGGCAAGTCGCTGATGACGGCGGCTCTGTGCAGGGTGCTCAAACGCCGCGGTGAGCAACCCCTGCCGTTCAAAGGGCAGAACATGAGCAACAACGCCTGGGTTGATACGGATGGCCTCGAGATGGCCTACTCCCAGGCAATGCAGGCCTGGGCGGCCGGCCTGGAACCCAGCTGCGCCATGAATCCTGTGCTGCTCAAGCCCCGCGGCGACAGCACCAGCGAAGTGATCCACAACGGCCGCAGCGTGGGCACGGCTCAAGCGGAGCACTATTACCGCGACTGGTTCAAACCGGGCTGGCAGGCCATCCGCGGTGGTCTTGATGCACTGCAGCAACGCTGGCCGCAGGGACGCCTGGTGCTGGAAGGAGCGGGAAGCCCGGTGGAGGTGAACCTGCAGCACAGGGACCTCACCAACCTGCGGCTTGCTCTGTTCCTGAAAGCGAACTGCTTGCTGGTGGCCGACATCGAGCGCGGCGGTGTGTTTGCACAGATCGTTGGAACCATGAATCTGCTCCGGCCGGTGGAACGGCCGCTGATCAAAGGCATCCTGATCAACCGTTTCCGCGGCCGGAGGGAACTGTTCGATGAAGGACGCACCTGGCTGGAACACAACACTGGTGTGCCTGTACTGGGGGTGATGCCCTGGCTGAATGAATTGTTTCCTCCGGAGGATTCACTTGACCTGCTGGAGCGAAAACCCAGCCGCGGGGCCGTCGATCTGCAGATCGCCGTCCTACGCCTGCCCTCCTTGAGCAACTTCTCCGATCTGGATCCGCTGGAAGCCGAAACAAGCCTGCGGTTGCGCTGGGTGGAGCCGGGTGAAGACCTTGGCCAGCCCGATGCCGTGATCCTTCCGGGCAGCAAGCAAACCCTCCGGGATCTTCACGCCCTGAGAACCAGTGGCCTGGAACAACAGCTCCGGAGCTACGCAGACCATGGAGGCAACGTGCTGGCCATTTGCGGAGGGATGCAGATGCTGGGTGAGCGGCTGGAGGATCCCGACGATCTGGAGGGTGGGGAAGGGACTGGCCCCTGGCGGGGCGTTGGATTGCTCCCGATCAACACCCGTTTCGGTGGCAGCAAGACCCTTCGGCAGCGAACCGTCCAGGCTCGGTGGCCGGAAGACACTGCGCTGAAGGGCTTCGAGCTGCACCACGGTCAAACCTGGGCCGATCCGAGCTTGCAAGAGCTTTGTGCCGAAAGTGGGCTGGGCTGGTGGACAACATCAGCGGCTGGAGGCGACATCGTCGGCACCTACCTTCACGGCCTGCTCGACAACGGACCCTGGCGTCGCCACTGGTTGAACAGTCTTCGCCAACGCAGAGGGCTCTCCCCTCTGAGCACCGAGCGTCAACACCATGCCGATCACCGCGACCAACTGCTCGAACGCCTGGCCAATGCCTTCGAAGAGCATGTGAACCTTGAGCCGCTGTTGAGCTGATGGCCGCCATCCCAGTGCGTTGGCCCAACGGCCGTACAACCAAAGTTGAGGTTGGCCAGGACTGGCTGGAAGCGGCCCATGCCGCAGGCGTCAGCATTCCGACCGGTTGCATGGGCGGTAGCTGCGGCGCCTGCGAGATCGATGTGAACGGCAAAACGGTGCGCGCCTGCATCAGCACCGTGCCAGCAGCCAAGAGTGGTCAGCTATGCGTGGAATTCGCAACCGATCCCTTCTGGTGATATCCCTCCACTTCGCCTTCAAACACGCGACTGGCCCGGATATCTGAAGATTCAATCGTGATCAAATCGTCGCGAGTGGCCGGCTGATCCAGCCGAGCAAACAGTCGATTGGCCTGGCGTAACCGAGCCCGATCAAGAGCATTACGAATCGAACGTGCGTTGGCAAAAAATGGAAGCAGCCGCCGTCTTTCGATGTACTCCTCAAATGCAGTTTTTGCATCTGAACTAAAGCGATAGTTCTGAGCATCAAGCAACAATGTGGCAATAGCCATCAGCTCATTATTGCTGTAATCAGGAAAATCAAGGTGATGAGCAACCCGGGAGGAAAGCCCAGGATTAGATCCATAGAATGTATCCATCCTGTCTTTATAACCAGCAAAAATAACAACTACATCGCTGCTGCTATTCTCCATTTCCTGCAACAAAATTTCAATTGCTTCGGCGCCATAATCGCGCTCATTGTCAGGTTTATAAAGGTAATAAGCCTCATCAATGAACAACACACCCCCCTGGGCTCGCTTGAGCATCTCCTTGGTTTTGGGTGCGGTATGACCGACGTACTGGCCAACAAGATCATCGCGAGTGGCGGAAACCACATGGCCTTTTCGGAGATAACCAAGGCGGTGAAGGATCTGCGACATCCTCTGAGCAACGGTGGTTTTACCCGTACCCGGGCGACCGGTGAACGACATGTGCAGCCCTGGAGCGGTGCTGGGCAACTCCAATTGCTGCCGGGCTTGATCCACCAGCAACAACGCTGCAATCTCATGGATCCGAGTTTTGACTGGAGCCAAACCGATCAACTCACGATCCAGTTGCTCCAGCACTTCAGCGGCGCCGGATTCGGCATAGGCCGCCTGAAGATCAACCGAGGAGGTCATCAATCTCAACGGCCAGGGCCCGGTCAGCGTCACTCAGATGGGCATCAGCACCATCATCCTCCGGCCGAATTGTGATGTTCACATACGTGCGCCCAAAACTGATGTCTGGGAAGCGTTGGATGGCCTCACTGTGATCGCCCAGTTTGTCGAGGAAATCACGGGTTGAATCGTAGCTATCAAACTCAAAACGCTTTTCCAGACAGATGGGACGTTTGCGCTCCTGCCAACTCATCCGAACCAGTGCTTGTCCAGCAAATCTAATCCAACAAGACTTCCAGCCTCAGTACGCCTAAAGACTGGACAATGCAGTACAAGCCTTCTGGATGCTGGACAAACTACCGGGATTGATCAAGCCGTAATACTCCATCGCCTTGAAATCACTCGCCTTTAATCCGGGGAAGAAGGGAATCAGAGAACGAACCGTTTGTTCGGAATCCCCGGAAGGGTTAACAACAAGAACCTTCTCAGGCTTGACCGCCAACAGTCGCTCATTCGACATCGTGATGTAGCCCGAGAACTCACTGGATCCTGGGAGTCCTTTTGTGGAATTTACAAGACCCAAACGATCCAGAAGTGATCCTGACCAGCTTTGCTGACCGGGAGAAAGCTTCGGAGAGACGCCAGCAAGAATCAGAACACTGGTTCCAGAAGTTTTGGACGACGTCTGCGTCGGGCACAACTTGCTGAGTTGGGAATCAATCGATCCGGCGTTCACGATTCTATCTTCCAAAGTTCGAGAAGCTTCTTCAAGCCGATCCCAACGATTCACCTTGACAGCCAACGTGTTCACACCCAATTTATTGAGTGCATTGAGTACTCGGGAATGAAAACCCTCAGCACCAATCACAAGGTCTGGATTAAGGGCCAAAATGAGTTCAACACTGGGCTGACTTCGACCATTTGAAACACGCTTTAAGCCGGAATATCTCGGATCTTTATTGGTTAATGATGTTCCGGGGACTCCTATCAAAACATCGGGATTGATCGATACAACAAGATCAGCAGAAAGGGATGAAAGTGCAACGACTCGTCTGGCTTTTTCAACTTTAATATCATTGCCCTGAGCAAAAGCCTGCCCAGAAAAATTCAACGACAGAAGACAAGAGACAAAAAGAGCCCAACGACGCATTTCCACTGAATCAACACAAACCAAACAATAATGCGTCAATGCCGAAACAGCAGGGAAAGAACCAATTGCAACCAATATTTGTCACCACTAAGACAGGCTCGCCTGGATCAAATGATTGCACATAAGCGATCATGGGACTGAACAACATCGATATCCAAACCAAAAGTATGTTTTAGGTTGGGAGATGTGAAGACTTGATCCATCGGCCCTTCGGCCACCAAGGCACCGTCGCGCAACAGTGCCAATCGGGAGCAGTACTTGGAAAGTTGATTGAGATCATGCAGAACAGACACAACAACCTTTCCCTGATCTGCAAGGCGACGCAGTAAAGACAAGATCTGAATCTGCGCCACAAGATCCAGATGATTGGTGGGTTCATCAAACAGCAAGACCGATCCATCTTGCGCGAGGGAGAGTGCGAGAAAAGCTCTTTGCCTCTCACCGCCGGAGAGTGTATTGACTTGACGATGACGAAAATCGTTTAAACCCGTGAAATCAAGTGCATACTCAACACGTTCATGATCAATGGACGAAAGCGAGAAGCTCCACGCAGGTAAATGGGGATAACGGCCAAGGCGAACAAGATCCAATACACTCATCGCAGTTAAGACATCGGTGCGCTGAGACATGATGGAGAGTTTGCGGTGAATATAATCAACCTGGGAATATGGCTGACCATCCATAGACATTTGCCCTGAAGAGGGAATCAACAATCCAGCCATACATTTCAACAATGTCGATTTCCCTGATCCGTTGAGGCCGGCGATACCCAACCATTCACCAGAAGAAACAGACAAAGAAACGTTTTCAAGGATGGAAGACCCGTCAACCACAAAATTTAAGTTGCACGCATCCAATTGGGTCATCACATTGATTGGCGCAAACGACGCCGTTGAAGCAGGTAGATGAAAAAGGGAGAACCAATCAGCGATGTCACCAAGCCAACCGGCAACTCCCATAAATAGGTTCTGGC
>CAJWLE010000110.1:0-6384 GCA_913042965.1 uncultured Synechococcus sp. | reverse complement strand
TTCGGTGCTGGTTTTCAATGTGCTTGGCTGTAGCCGTGCACCCGATGGCGAACCGGCTCAACAGAGCGATGAGCCTCTGCCAGTCGCCAATCTGCGTGAAACACTCCAGCGGATTCGTGCAATGGATCCGGCGGAGCCCTCCCTGCTGCAAGAAGCTTGGAATGATGCGATCAAATTTCGAGACGATGCTCTCGCAGCTTTCCGGCTTGGCTACATCCGCCTGAGTCAACGAGCGATGGCAGAACAGCTCAGCTGGACCTGCGCCAAAGAAATCAGTTCAAGGCTGCCAACCGATGAGCCCATCCATGAAGACCTTCGCGGGCTCCAGCGGGCTTTGGCTTGGACGTACTACGCCAACCTCTCGATTTTTCGATCAGCTCCCGACACATGGGCGATTGATCAACTGTTTCCGGTGATGCCGATTCATCGCCTGGATGAGTGCCCAAGTGAACTCGGTCAATTTGCCGATCTCACCTGTGATTCCGATGGAAAACTATCGAAATTCATCGACCGTGGCAGTGACAAATCTCTGCTGGAATTGCATCCACTTCAGGAGAAAGAGCCCTATTGGATTGGCATGTTTCTCGGGGGTGCCTATCAAGAGGTGATGGGTAATCTCCACAACTTATTTGGCAGCACCAACGCCGTGCATGTGCGGCTCAACCCCAGGGGTAGCGGTTACCTCTTGGACCATGTGCTCAAGGGAGATACGAACGCCAATGTGTTGGAGGAAATGCAACATGATCCCGACTTGATCCTGGAACGCCTACGCCAAGCCTCTGAAACAGCGATTCAGCAAGGAACACTACAAATCGAAGAGGCGCAGCTCTTAATGAGTCATCTCAAAGCCAGCCTGGATCAAACGACCTACCTCGAAGGATGAAGCACGTTCGAGAACTACTGGTTCAAACCGTTGGGCCTTATCTGGTCGCCGTCGTCGTCCTGGTGTTGCTGCGCAGCACGGGTCTTGCCCAAACCGTCGACCTTCTGCTCTACGACCTGATCACCGCTCAGCGTCCATCCCCATCGGGGCGAGACACACCGATCACCCTGGTGGGCATCGAGGAAAGCGACATTCAACGCTTTGGCTGGCCGATCGACGATGGTCTGTTCTGCCAAGCCTTTGACCAACTCAACAAAAAGGGTGTTGAAGCTATTGGACTCGACATCTACCGCGATAAAGGTGTTGGTCCAAAACAACAATGCCTGCGTGATCGGTTTCGAGACGAACCAACCTTGGTTTCGATTTTCAATGTGGCATCTGGCATTGGTCCGGTTCCCGGGACCCCTGCTGAACGTCAGTCATACAACGATCTAAGCCTCGATGCCGACGGCGTTCTGCGCCGCGATCTTGTCCATGTCACCGGGCAGGACGAAGCGACGGTGTCCTTCGCCATGCGCGTGATGGAGGTCGCAACCGGCGATCGTCGCCTGCGGAATGCGATGGATGACGGAAGCCATCAAGACGCCTGGCTCAGCGCTGATGGAGGTGGTTACCACAACGAACTCGACGCCGGACTGGGTTTACAGCGTCTGCTTCGGTTCCGCGAACCAGGCAGCTATCGCTTCTATTCACTGGCTCAGCTGCTGGATGGTGACGTCCCCACTGAGGCCATTCGCGACCAAATTGTGTTGATCGGGAGTACAGCTCCATCGCTGAGAGATCTCTTCAACGTCCCGCACACCCGTTTCCGTCAGTCAGAAGAAGTCTTCCAGGTGTCTGGGGTGGAAATCCACGCCAACCGTGTCGCCACCCTGCTCGATCACCACAACGGAACCCTGAACGCAGGCTGGATCATGCCGGGGTGGGGCAACCTCAGCCTGATTCTTCTGTGCATGGCCAGCGGAACCCTGCTGGGGGAAAAGGTACCGACACTGAAACGCAGCGTTCTGCTTGTTGTGACACTGAGTGCCGGTGTTGCCGGAGGGCTGACCTGGCTGCTCTGGCAACACATCTGGGTAGGGATCGCCATGCCGACCTTCGGGCTCCTGAGCATGGGCGGCGCCGCATGGCTGCGCAGGGGTGCCATGAGTCAGCAGCACTCACAACAAATCAAACAACTCCTGGGGCAGACCACCTCACCAGCGGTGGCTCAGCAGCTCTGGGATCAGCGGGATGAACTGCTGAGTGACGGACGATTTGAGGGTCGCCAACTCCCTGTCACCGTGCTGTTTACCGATACGGCCAACTTCACAACCGTGTCGGAAGGAATGAGTCCGCGCGAACTAATGGATTGGCTCAACCGCGGCATGGAGGTCTGTGTACCGGCCGTGACGAAGCGCGGCGGCATGGTGAACAAATTCACCGGCGATGGAATGCTGGCTGTGTTCGGCGTTCCTCTAGAGCACGACAGCAAGGCAGAAGCTCAGGCCGCCATTGAGGCAGCGATCGAAATCAACGCTGGGCTGGAACAGCTGAACAAAGACCTGCTGAAAGAGCAAGAGCCAGCCATGAGAATCCGCTTAGGAATTCATTCAGGCGACGCCTTGGTGGGGTCGATGGGCAGCACCGAACGGATCGAGTATGCCGTTATCGGCGACTCCGTCAACTGCGCTTCAAGACTCGAAAGTCTCGACAAACACCGTCATAAAGGAGTCCTGCGGGTGCTGCTCTCCAGCACCACCCTTGAGCTGCTGGATCCAACCTTCAAGAGCAGTCTGGATCTCGAGGATTGGGGACCTGTACAGGTCAAGGGGCGCGCAGAGCCACTCTTAGTCAGTGAACTCAAGATGGACAACGCACCGGAAGCTGCTGAGGCCACTCAGCCGTGACCACATCCGCCAAGCCGAACTGAGCCAGGGTTTCCGCTGCGGGCACCGTTGCTCCGCAGCTTTGGCGCAACGTCTGCAAGCTCTTCTGAACCTGCGTGTCGCTGGCTTCCGCTGTGGACAGCAGCAAACTCACCGCCGGCGGAGAAGCCGTTTCAATGAAGGACAAAGGATCTGCACTCGCTGCAGCATCGCCAGAGGCGCAATCAAACCCCGACTCCCAGATGGTTGGAGCACTGATCGTGGCTTGACGCACCAAGGTGAGCCCTGCGGAGGATGCCGGCAGCGTCTGGCTGCTGGACGCACCACCTGCTTTGGGTTTGAACGTCATCGTCAAGCTGACGGGATTCGCCGTAGGCCCCTGGACAAGGGCCAAATCACCGGAGGGACCAGGCGCAAAGACGCTGCTATCGGGCACGAGGTGAACGAGGGTCCGGGCACTGCACTCACCCCGGGTTCCCCCACCAACACGACGACCGGGGAAGCTGTTGCGAAGGTTGGCCTGAGCGAGCCCTGGCAAAGGAGACACCGCAAGAGACATACAAAGGCCTAGGGAGACAGCCAATGCTTTTTGCAGAGCGGTAGGTAAACCCACAGCAATCATTCAGAACCACTCACAGCCTGGCAAAACAGTCAGTGATTGTCCAAGAATTCGTGAGCACCCATCAAGAAAACATCAATTTATTGAACGTATTGGTCATTCGTTCAACCAAACCAATCTCGAAAGATTTTGTTTCTTCGGGCGTGAATGTTTTGAGCGATGCCTCCCGTCCGGCCATCACCTTTGCGAACTCAGCCATAGCCTCCTGATTACTGAGGAAGATGGCTTCAATCTGTTGTTGACTGATCTCCTGAAGCACCAAATGGGACGCCGCCTTAATCGATGCCGTCCGCGGTGCATTGGTTAACGCAGAAATTTCACCAAAAATAGTTCCAGAGGGAAGTTGTGCCACTTCGACCATTCCCTTACCCCCCGAGGGGTCAGGAATCAACACAGAACAACTCCCTTCCATCACCACATACATCGAACCTCCCACTGCCCCAATCTCAACAACTATTTCTCCAGGACCAAAGCCAAGCAATCGGTCATTGCAAACGATTTCCCGAATCTCATCATCAGACAGCGAGGAGAACAAATCGATTGATCTCAATGACATAAAGCTGCCTTCTTGCTCTCGCTCTCGCCTCTGCTCCTGGAGCTGCCTCCGAGACTGAACCGTTCGCAAATCAACCACAGAATATGGCAAGGAATAACCAATTCGTTCGAGCGCATACCAAATACTGGAGAAGATTTCGGTACGGATTTTATTCCGTATCCTGAAATCACCCACAAAGAACTTCAACACATAATTAATAGAGTCCTGATCGATCGATTTAAGAACAACTCGACTCCGTGCAGGGTCAACAATGCTTTGATGAGAATTAAGCACCTCGAGCAATGTCTTCATGGCAAGGCCAGGAGGCATCTCCAACGGCAAACCCACCTGCAAATCCAAGCGGTAATCTAATGCAGAAGGCCTCGAATAATTGATTGTTTTAGAATGATCAATAAGTGAATTTGGAATGACTATATAGCGATCATCAACATCATCATAAAGATAGGTGCTATTCCAGGAGATATTCTCAACCCGACCCAATTCACCAGCAATCTCCACCCAATCACCGACGCTGAATTGACGCTCAACCTGAACTGCTAGAGCCGAAGAGATATTTCCGATCTGAGTGGCAGAGCCCGGACCCACAATGAAAGCCACACCACCTAGGACTGCAGCAGAACCGACGGTGGTCAGCACACCCTGGCTATTCAGTTCAGCCGCAACCACCACGAATGCTGCGGCCAACAAAGCCAAGTCCTTGAGGATCCGAGGAGGCGCAACACCTCGATGGCTCAACCGCGCAACCACAACCCAGACCACATCAAGAGCCAGTTCCGCCAGGGCCACCCAAAGGCCTGTTTTGGCCATGACTGCGATCCAATCAACAAGCTCCCCCTGCAAACCGAAGCCAATCAGAACCCGACTCATCACCGCAGCAGCCAAAGCCACGCGGAAGAACGTCATGCTTGGGATCAAGCGACTGAATCGCCATGTCCTCAGCTGGCGCAAACGGCCCAACACGACGGTGAGCAGTAAGAGAACCGATAAGAAGAAGATCGTCATGGAAAGCGTTGATTGTTAACTCGAACTCCGCTTCAACGAATCACAATCATGTAAACCCAGACTATTTTGCAAGCCCAGTGCAATGCCTGATCAACAATCAACTTATAACCCAAACGGCATTTGCCGAAATCAATCAAAAAGTGAGCGAGCATTTCGGCAAGGCCAAGGGCGGGAATGCCAGTGAGCAGCGCAACGATGAAGCCATGGGTGCCGGCATGGGCTGTGAGCCACCACTTCCAGCTCAAGGTGACGTCTTTCCCAGGACATTTCTCAACCGCCATCTTGTCGCCCTGGAGCGGATAATCACCCAAAAAGTGCCCGAGGATCAGCATGATCAACAAATCAACCGGCTGGTCGATGGGAACGAGGGCGGTCTGCATACCTAAGCGCCGGAGCGAATCTCCATCGTGGCCTGTCTGGCGGGGAGTTCAACCATCTTGTTAGGGGGCGAAGCCAAGTCTCCAGCTTTTGGAGGGCATGAAGATGGTCCTATCAATATCAAAACCACGAAACCTGGAACTCAGGAGCAAAAGGATTTGTCCCAAACTTAAAGGGGACACAATCAAAACAGACGAATGCTTGAACTGGAAGCACGATTAAACTGACACAACATTCAGCGCAATAATGGATCACGACACCCTGGTCAAAACCCTTCAAAGCGAAGGCAACCTGAAATATTCATTCAGCGGCAATGAAATCGAGGCCCTGTGCCATTGGATGACGATTGAGACGTTTAAGCAAGCAGACAACCTAATGAGCAAAGGAACACCTGCAGACAGCCTTGTGTTCATCTTGAGCGGACTGGCTCAATCTCTTGACGACGACCGACAGATCGCCCTCCACAATAAGGGCGACTATGCTGGAGACAGCCTTTTCTCAGACATAAGCGTCCATCAAGTCAATGTTCAGGCATTAGAAAACAGCATTACAGCCAGGCTTAGCTGTCACGACTTCCATGAATTTCTCCAAGACGACCAGACTCTTGCCCTGAAATTTCAAGAGTTTTTTAAAACGATTAGCAAAGCTCGCAGCAAACAAATAGCCGGAGAAACTTTTGTCGATCAGAAAAAATACCTTGCCTTAATCGCCCACAACAACATGAAGAGCAGCCTGATGGAATTCTGCAGCATGCAGAGCCAAAAGCTCGAGCAGTTCCCTCTGATTGCAACAGGCACGACGGGCAGCTTGTTATTTAAGAAAACAGGCCTTGTGCTCTCTCGAAAAGTTGCCTCCGGCCCTCTCGGAGGTGATCAAGCGGTGGGAACAATGATTTCAACCAACAACATTTGTGGGGTGATCTTTTTTCGCGATCCCCTCTCAGCCCACCCACACCATGCTGACATCGAGGCCCTTGGACGCCTCTGTGACGTGTATCAAATTCCCTGCGCCACCAATCCCCAGAGTGGCGAAGCGATTCTTGACTATCTCCTATCGGGAAAAGCGGAACGCGAGCTCA
>CAJWLE010000109.1:0-6406 GCA_913042965.1 uncultured Synechococcus sp. | reverse complement strand
CAAGGATTACATCGGGCTTCCCAAGCCCAATGGCTACCAGTCGTTGCACACGGCAGTGATCGGTCGTCACCGGCCGATCGAAGTGCAAATCCGCACAGTGGAGATGCACCGGGTGGCGGAGTTCGGTATCGCCGCTCACTGGGCCTACAAGGAAGGCGGCTCACCCGCGAGCAGCAGCAGCGATGCCGACCGGTTCAACTGGTTGCGGCAGCTGGTGGACTGGCAGCAGGAGGGAGGTGACGACGACCACAACGACTATCTCTCCTCGATCAAGGAGGACCTCTTCGACGAGGAGGTGTTTGTGTTCACCCCCAACGGCGATGTGGTGGGCCTGCGCAATGGGGCAACGCCGGTGGATTTCGCCTATCGGATTCACTCAGAGGTGGGGAACCACTGCCATGGAGCGCGGATCAATGATCGGCTCTGTCCGTTGGCAACCCCTCTGCAGAATGGCGACTTCGTCCAGATCCTCACCAGTACCACCGCCCATCCCAGCCTCGATTGGTTGAATTTTGTCGCCACACCAACGGCGCGGAATCGTATTCGTCAGTGGTACAAACGCAGCCATCGCGACGAGACGATCGAGCGCGGCAAGGATCTGCTCGAGCGGGAGCTCGGTCGCGACGGTTTTGATGCATTGCTGAATGGCTCGGCCATGGCGCGGGTCGCGCAGCGTTGCAATGTCGGCGACACCGACGACCTGTTGGCATGCCTTGGTTTTGGTGCGGTGACCCTGCATCAGGTGCTCAACCGGTTGCGGGAAGAGATCCGTTTACTGGCTGATCAGGACAGCCGCCCCCCCAGCAATGAGGAGGTGGCCCGTGCTCTGGTGCCATCGCGTGATGCAGCACCCCAGCGGCCTCACCATGACGACGCAATTCTGGGTGTTGAAGGCCTGGACTACCGCCTTGGAGGTTGTTGCAGCCCTCTGCCGGGTGAAGCGATCGTCGGTACCGTGGCCCTCGGCAACCATGGGATCACCGTGCATCGCCAGGATTGCTCCAATGTGGAGGCGATCCCCAGTGAACGGCGCCTGCCGGTGCGTTGGAACGACCATCGCGACGCAGAGCGTCAGCGGTTCCCCGTGCAGATGCGGATTGAGGTGATTGATCGCGTCGGCATTCTCAAGGACATCCTGATGCGACTGTCCGATGGGGCGATCAACGTCAGTGACGCTCGGGTGACGACCTCAGCCGGGCGGCCAGCACGGATTGATCTGCGGGTGGAGCTGCAGGGATCTGCGCAGCTCAGCCGCACGATGGATCAGATCCGCTCGATGGCCGATGTGATCGATATCGCCCGGACCGGGACAAGCTGACGGGAGTGGAGTGGCGCCCATAGAGGTGGAAGGCCAGCAGACCCAGCAGCAGGGCCATCAGCGCACCCACCAGTGCCGATCCCAGCAGAATCCGCTGGCTGAAGTCCCAGCCCTGATTCCAGAGGTTGCTGCGGTTCACCCCTTCGAGCCTGGTTGTCACTGGGGCTGGCCCCAGGACCCAGCAACCCAGTGTGTAGTTGAACCAATACAGCGGGACGTAAGTGAGTGGGTTGCTGACCAACGTGCCCGCCGCCGCCAGCAGACGATTGCCTCGCACCAGTGAGGCAAGCCCCACGCTCAGCATCATCTGCAGCCCGAAGAAAGGGAAACAGCCGCAGAACACCCCCGCGGCGACTCCCCGGGCCCGTTCACCCGGTGAACCCTTCTGGCTCCATAACCAACGGATTCCCCGCCGCACACGGGTGCGGATCTTTTGCCGCAGCCGGCGGATGACCAGAGGACTGTCGCGGAAAGTGGACAGGATCTTAGGAATGGGGTTGCCATCACCGTCCCCCCGCTGACCACCCCGCTGACCACCTCCGACACCATTGCCGCTGTGGCAACGGCGGTTGCCCCAGGCCAGGGGGGAATCGCTGTGATCCGTCTCTCCGGTCCGGCGGCGGAAGCGACCGGTCGTGCTGTTGTGCACTGTCCTGGCACCCAGGAATGGGCCTCCCACCGGATTCTTTACGGCCATGTGTTCGATGCCGCAGGTCAGCAGCGTCTGGATGAGGTGTTGTTGCTGCTGATGCGCGCACCACGCAGCTTCACCGGTGAAGACGTGGTGGAGCTCCACTGCCATGGCGGGCTGATCGCCGTGCAGCGTGTTCTGGAGAGAGTTCTGGATCAGCCCGGGGTGCGGCGGGCTTTGCCGGGGGAATTCAGCCAGCGGGCCGTGCTGAATGGCCGGTTGGATCTCACCCGTGCCGAAGCGGTGAGTGAGCTTGTGGCGGCCCGCAGCCACAGGGCTGCCGATCTCGCCCTTGCCGGGCTGGATGGGGGGATCCAGCTCAGGATCACGGCTCTGCGGGAGCGGTTGCTCGATCAGTTGACCGAGCTGGAGGCTCGGGTGGATTTCGAGGACGATCTGCCCCGGCTGGATGCCGATGCATTGCTGGCGGAGCTGCAGCTGGTGCGCAATGAACTGCTGCAGCTGGTGCAGGACGGGAAGCGCGGTGATGCTGTGCGCACGGGGTTGCGGGTGGCGTTGGTGGGGCGCCCCAATGTGGGAAAAAGTTCCCTGCTCAATCGCCTGAGTCGTCGTGAGCGGGCGATCGTGACCGACCTGCCAGGGACCACGCGCGACTTGTTGGAGAGCGAGATTGTGCTGGAGGGTGTTCCGATCACCCTGTTGGATACGGCTGGCATTCGCAGCACGGAAGACGCGGTGGAGCAGCTGGGGATCGCGCGCAGCGAGGAAGCTTTGAGCTCCGCTGATGTGGTGGTGCTCATCGCCGATGGCCATGCGGGCTGGACGGCCGAGGACCAGGAATTGTTGGAACGCATTCCCGAGGTGGTGCCGCGGCTGCTGGTGGCGAACAAGTCGGACCTGCCCCAGGGGCGGTGCCAGTACCGGCGGATGTTCGCCTTTCGGCGCTGGAGGGGATTGGTGAGGAGGATCTTGTGGAGGCTCTGCTGCAGCGCTGTGGAGCGGGCGAGGCTGCTGGGGTATTGCTGGCACTGAACCAACGCCAGCGCGACCTGGCTGCGGCTGCCGCCGCTGCGCTCGACCGCAGCCGCGAGGTGGCGGCCCAGCAGTTGCCGTGGGATTTCTGGACCATTGATCTGCGCGAGGCCATTCGTGCCCTTGGGGAGATCACGGGAGAGGAGCTCACCGAGGCGGTTCTGGATCGTGTGTTCTCGCGTTTCTGCATTGGGAAATAGCCTCAGCGAAGTCGTCAAATCCGGTGTGGACTGGCAGACCCCGGCGCTAACGCGTGCCCTGGATCGATGGCTGGAGGAAGACCTCGGCCGTGGCGATCTGAGCGCTGCGGCGTTGCAGGACCGCCAGGGGCAGGCCCATTGGATCGCCAAGCAGGACGGTCGCTTCTGTGGGGGGCCGGTGGTGAAGCGTCTTTTTCAGCGGCTCGATCCTGAGGTGCAGGTGCGGCTGCTGATCGAAGACGGCGCCGCCATCAGCAGCGGCGACCGGTTGCTGGAACTGGTGGGCCCGGCTGCGGCGCTGGTGGCAGGGGAGCGCACGGCATTGAACCTCGCCATGCGTCTGTCGGGGATTGCCACAGCAACGGCAGCGCTGGTGGCTGATCTTGAGGGAAGCGGGGTGAGGCTGGCGGATACCCGCAAGACCACGCCGGGGTTACGGGTGTTGGAGAAATATGCGGTGCGCTGCGGTGGTGGCGTGAATCACCGCATGGGTCTGGATGATGCGGCCATGCTCAAGGAGAACCACATCGCCTGGGCTGGCGGCATCACGGCTGCTATTCAGGCCGTCCGGCAGCGGGCGCCGTGGCCGGCCCGGGTGATCGTGGAGGCTGAAACTGCCGCTCAGGCGATCGAGGCGGTGCAGGCCGGTGCCGATGGGGTGTTGCTGGATGAATTCGGGCCTGACCAGCTCAGGGACCTGGTGCCTCGGTTGCGGCAGCTGAGCAGCGCTGGTGTGGTCTTGGAGGCTTCTGGAGTGCAGCCAGAGGCTTTGAAGGCCTATGCCGCCACCGGGATTGATCTGATTTCCACCAGTGCCCCGGTCACCCGAAGCCGTTGGCTCGACTTCAGCATGCGATTCAGCTGAGGCCAGGGTTGGGGATGGTCAGTGTTGTTGCTCATCCAGAGACTTCCGATGCTCTAGCTTCACCTTCAATCCATTGCTGGTGTGCCTTATGCCGTGAAGGCTGATGCAATCGTCACAGCCTGATCATGTTGTGGAGTTATTGTTTCACGAACTTATTCGGTATAAATGCAACCTGCTGATCCAGGAAAATGTAATTCCCAGAATTTCCTGGATAAAAGTGCATTTTTCTTGGTCGCGGAGGCCCGTATTAATCCCTGGTGGGAGGAAAGAATTTCAAGGTTGATCCGTTCAGGTTGTTTGGAGGAAGCAGGTGCTTTGTATCGTGAGTTTCAGTCGAAATCAGTACGGGAATGATGATCCTCGTTGCGAGTCTGACGCTTGGTAATTTAATTTTAGACAACACAACTGTGTTGGTGTTGTCGATCGCTACAATTGCTTTTTTTGGAAGCTTTGTTTTTATTTCTAGAACAAACGATATGAAAGGAGCATTGCTCTCGTTGTTGCCAGGTCGCAAAAAATAGGTTGCGCTTGAAAGACAAAAGGGTCAAGTCACCTCTCGCATTCACCAAGCAAGAGATGACCTGTAATTGACCCGTCAAACCCCGTCCAAGGGCGACAACTTGATTATGGCAAATGAGTTCAATTTTTATGGTGATCTACGATGTTTAGGCAGGTGAGATTCGTTACTTCATGAGGCTTTGATTCGAAGCCGAATTGTCTAAGGCATGAAAAAACCCCTCATGGGTGAGGGGTTGGGAAAAAGTGACTTTTTGATTCCTACTTCTTTCAGCTGATTTTGGCTGTGTCCATGGTTTCAAAAGCTTTGGCAACGCTTCTGAAGTTAAAGCCCATGCCACGCAGAGCATGCCAGAAATGACCTTGCAGGAAGAAGAATGCAAGATAGAAGTGGGTGTTGGCAAGCCAGGCCCGAGCTGTGTGGGCGTTGTCTGCCAAAGCAACAGTGTCACTGAAGTAAGGAGAGAAGGCAAACTTCAGTTGGAGTGCCTCGCCATACAACTCAGTGGGGTAAATCGTGGTGTTCTGTGCGCACCAGATGCTGGTAACAAAACCCATCAGAGCAATGCCGGCCAATGAATAAGAGAGGATTGATTCACCGTTGTAAATCAGTACTTTCTTGAATGGTCCGAACGGACTGCTGATGATGTGCCAGACGCCACCGATCGTCAGAATGAATGCGAGAACAGCATGGCCGCCCATCACATCTTCCAGGCTGCTGATGCTTAAGAAGCTGGTCTGATAACCCCAGACCATGCCGAAATCGATGTTGGGCTCAACGGTGCGAACTGCACCAGCGGCCGTGTCGTAAATGCCGTGACGCTTGGCCCATTCGACGAAGGCAATCACGCCAAGGCCCAGGAAGATCAGGTGGTGACCCAGGATGAAAGTGAGTTTCTTGGGGTCGTCCCACTGAAAATCAAACTTCTGTGCACGCCCGGTTGCTTCGCCAAGATCTTTGGGTGCGCGAAGGGTATGCCAGATGCCAGCGGCACCAAGCACCGCGGAGGAAACTAAGTGGAAGGCAGCAGTTGCGATGTAGGGCTGTGTGTCAACAACAATTCCACCTTCGCCAACGCCAAAACCTAGACCGGCCAGGTGAGGAATCAGGATCAGGCCCTGCTCACCCATCGGCAGTGCGGTGTTGTAACGAGCCAGCTCAAAGAGAGTGAAGGCTCCTGCCCAGAACATGATCAAGCCAGCATGAGCAGCATGGGCAGCGATGAACGAGCCTGATCGCTTTGCTACTCCTGCATTGCCGGCCCACCAGTCATAACTGACTGATGAATTGCCATAAGACTGCATTTTCGAGAAAGAGTCGACCTCCGAACCGTAATGAGGGGTGAGCACTCTTCTTTCAACCGGTTAACACTCCTTTTTGCTGGACGATCTTTTGTCACCTCGCTGCTGCTCATTTCGTAGACAGCGTTACGAAATTTTCGATAAGTCGACATTTGCAGCGATTTGAATTCGTTGTGTTTGCTGCTTGCTGGCCCTGTTGCGAGGCTGTTTTGTAATTGTTGATACGCTGATGTGCGTCACTCGAGCGGTCTGCGTTGATTCTTCAGGGCATGGTGTGACTGAGTCACTCATGGCTGAGGGGCTCGCTGGACGAAGGTTTCCAGTCCCTTCTGAAGGCGCCACGGATCGACAGCCGACCTTGTCAGGGATGTCAGGGTCGGTTCCTGGCATCAGGACGCATGCAATGTGGTCAAGTTTGATCCTTGAATTTTGACGTTGACGCAAATCAGAGATTTTGCCTTTGATTAATTTTTGGGGAGGCGAATCGTTGAGTCTGTTTTAGTTCAAAAGGTTGCCTGAGA
>CAJWLE010000108.1:0-6551 GCA_913042965.1 uncultured Synechococcus sp. | reverse complement strand
CGGATTGTGCAGATTCGCGGCTTCGGGCCGCAATGTCTTTGGCCAACGTTGTCGTCATCGGAGCTCAGTGGGGTGACGAAGGAAAGGGGAAGATCACGGATCTCCTCAGCCGCTCTGCAGATGTGGTGGTTCGCTACCAGGGTGGAGTGAATGCCGGGCACACGATCGTTGTTGACGACCGTGTGCTCAAGCTCCATCTGATCCCTTCCGGAATCCTCTATCCGGAGACAATTTGTCTGATCGGATCGGGCACCGTGATCGATCCGAAGGTGATGTTGGGCGAGCTGGACATGCTCATCGCCAACGACATCGACATTTCCGGGCTTCAGCTGGCATCGACCGCCCACGTGACGATGCCGTACCACCGGCTGCTGGACCTGGCGATGGAAAAGCAACGCGGCGAGCGGCGCATCGGAACCACAGGTCGTGGCATCGGTCCCACGTACGCCGACAAATCACAGCGGAGCGGAATCCGTGTGATCGACCTGTTGGATGAACAGCGTCTAAGACTCCGGCTGGAAGGCCCTCTGCAGGAGAAGAATCAGCTCCTGGAAACCATCTACGGCGTTGAGGCACTTGATGCTGAAGCCATCGTTCAGGAATATCTGGGCTACGGGAAACGGCTCGCTCCCCACGTTGTGGAGTGCACGCGTGCCATTCATCAGGCAGCAAGGAACAAGCAAAACATTCTGTTCGAGGGAGCCCAGGGAACCCTGCTGGATCTCGACCACGGCACGTATCCATATGTCACCTCCTCCAATCCGGTATCCGGGGGCGCCTGTATCGGAGCTGGGGTAGGTCCAACCCTGATCGATCGTGTGATCGGGGTCGCCAAGGCTTACACCACCCGTGTTGGAGAAGGCCCCTTCCCAACCGAACTCAGCGGTCAACTGAATGATCAGCTCACCGAACGGGGCGGTGAATTCGGAACCACAACTGGGCGGCGGAGGCGCTGTGGCTGGTTCGATGGCGTGATCGGACGCTACGCCGTTCAGGTGAACGGCCTTGACTGCCTGGCGGTGACCAAGCTCGACGTGCTTGATGAACTCGATGAGATCCAGGTCTGTGTGGCCTATGAACTGGACGGCGAACGCATCGAGCACTTCCCAAGCAGCTCCGAAGATTTCGCCCGCTGCCAGCCCATTTTCGAGACAATGCCTGGATGGCAGTGCTCAACGGAGGATTGCCGCAAGCTCGAAGACCTTCCCAGAGCCGCGATGGACTACCTGCGGTTCCTGGCTGATCTCATGGAAGTCCCCATCGCCATTGTCTCGCTGGGTGCGAGCCGCGACCAGACCATCGTGGTGGAGGATCCCATCCACGGCCCCAAGCGCGCGCTGCTCAGCGCCTGATCCGCTAAGGGGCATACTGCGTTGCTGTTTCCATACCCGCTATGGCTCCCGATGCCCGCTTCCCCAGCAGCTGCAGCCTGGATGTCGTTGGGATCGGCAACGCCATTGTTGATGTGCTCGTCCAAACGGACGATGCCTTCCTGAACGACAACGGCCTGCAAAAAGGCGGCATGGCCTTGATCGACGAGACCCAGGCCGGAACCCTCTATTCCGCAGGAGGTGATGGCTTGGAAACCTCCGGCGGATCGGTGGCGAACACCGTTGTGGGAATCGCCCAGTTGGGCGGTCGTGCCGGCTTCATCGGTCGAGTACGCGATGACAAGCTCGGCACGATTTTCAGCCGAGACATCCGTGCTGTTGGGGCTCGCTTCGACACCCCTGCCGCAACAACAGGGGCCACGACCGCACGTTGCCTGATCTACGTGACGCCCGATGCCGAGCGCACGATGTGCACTTTCCTCGGCGCTTCAACACAGCTGGAGCCTGAGGACCTGGATCTTTCGATGGTCCAACAGACCAAGGTTCTCTATCTCGAGGGCTACCTCTGGGACAGCCCAGCTGCAAAACGCGCCTTTATCGCAGCAGCCGAAGCCTGCCGCGCCGCCGGCGGCAAGGTTGCGCTTTCTCTTTCGGACGGGTTCTGCGTGGACCGTCACCGCGAAAGCTTCCTGGAGTTAGTGAACGGTCATGTGGATGTGCTGTTTGCGAATGAGGTGGAGATCATGTCGCTGTACCAAACCGAAGACATCAACAGCGCCATCGAGGCTGTGCGGGGATGCTGTGACGTGATTGCTATCACCCGAGGTGGTGAGGGTTCCGTGGTGCTCAGCGGTGAGCAGCGTCTGGACATCGGCATCGTCAACCTCGGTGAGCTTGTTGACACCACCGGTGCCGGCGATCTGTACGCCGGTGGTTTCCTGCATGCCTACACCCAGGGGGAAGAGCTGCAACGTTGCGGGGAATTGGGAGCGCTCTGTGCAGGTCAAATCGTCACCCAGCTGGGAGCTCGCTCCCAGGTGTCTCTCCAGGAGCTTGCGACGACCCACCTGAACTGATTTCCGCAAGAGCCCATTGGCCATAGGCTGATGCAGCATCCACCGGCCAGCTCAGCCATTCGGGCGTTTCGTAGCTGTGCAGGTCCATCACGGTCTCACGCAACACATCAAGACAGCCGGCACTGGTCTTGAGGAGCAACTGGACTTCGCTGTCCCGCTCCAGCCGGCCGTTCCAGCGATACATCGACCGCTGAGGCTGAAGACTGACGCAGGCGACCAAGCGGCGTTCCAGCAAAGCCTCAGCCAGGGCTTCAGCCCGCCTCTGATCGCCTTCCGTGGTCAAAGCCACAACAAGGCGGGAGGTGTCAGTCATGGGTTGATTGGAGGGGTGATGACGAGGGATCGGAAAGACAGCGCAACAGATCCGCCTCACAGTCCACAGTCTCAACACCCGCCGGTGGGGCTGGCCGACGCAGGAGCAGCAGATCCAGATTCAGCTCATCACTGACACGCCGCCAGAGCCGCTCCGTGACACCACCGGACTGTCGGCAGAGGACGGTGGTGATGCCCCATCTCCGACAGAGAGCTCGTTCAATCGCACCTGGCTCCGCTCCCTGCAGGGGCCTCAGAACCGCTAGGTGGTCTGGAGGTAATCCGGCCGCCAACGCCAGGCGTAAACCTGTGGCGGAGGGAAGGCAGCGGGCAAAAACCTCAGCTCCCGCGGCACGCGCAACCGCATGGGCCATCGACAAATGACGACCACCGATCGCCAGAAAGAGACTGCGTCCACGTAGATCGGCTTGTGCCAGGTCACCCCATTGATTCAGCAAGCGCCCTTTCTCTCCGCGTTCCAGAGACCGTTCGAAACGCAGCAATGGCTGACCTGCAGCGGCACACGCGCGTTGCAGATCAGCACTGATCTGACACGCAAACGGATGCGTCGCATCCACAACGCAGCGGAACGGGAGATCGGCCTTCAGTTCCGCCCTGATGGCTTCAGGCCCCTGAAGAGCTCCAACGTTGATCTGATCGAGATCGAGTTCTGAGTAGGCGGATGCCGCTGCAGCCGTGACAACGCTCACTGACACTCGCCAACCATGACGTTCCAGAGCTGCGGCAAGTTGCGGACCTTCCCCCGTTCCAGCCAAAAGCCAGATTCGGTTCTGGCGAAAGCCGCGGCCTTGCATCAGGATGACCCCCGAAAACGGTGATGACCATGAACCACTGCGTGCTGGAAGTGGAAGTGATCGACGCTCCGACGGTTCGATACACCCAGGACAATCAAACCCCGATCGGCGAAATGACCGTTCGATTCGATGCCCTGCGGGATGGTGACCCCCCTGGGGAACTCAAGGTTGTGGGCTGGGGGAATCTGGCCCAGGAGCTTCAGAACAAGGTGCAGGTTGGTCAGCGCTTGATGCTTGAGGGGCGACTGCGGATGAACACGGTGCCCCGACAGGACGGCATGAAGGAAAAGCGGGCGGAATTCACCCTGGCCAGGATGCACCCTGTCAGTGGCGCTGCAGCTCCATCCAACCCGACGAGCAAAGCAGCGGCGCCAGCCGCACCTGCTCCAGTGAAGGCGGAACCGGAAGCCGCCAACTGGAATGCGGCTCCCCTGGTGCCGGACACCGACGAGATCCCGTTCTGATCTCACCGGGATCCTGAATCCTCCATCAATTCACCGGCGCGCACGATCATCTGGCCAAGCTCCCTCTCCAGAGCTGCCAGATCAAGCCGCAGATCAACCCAACGTCCGCTGTCGATCTGTTGCAGCAACCAAGCCCGATCGGTATCGAGCTGCTGGAGCAGGTCCTCTAACTCCTCTCTGGAGGCACCGGTCAAAGTCAAGGCTGGGCATCGCCTCTCCATCCTGATGGCCGGGAGGTCACAATGGCGTCCTTGACGTGGCGTCCATGAAGGAACTGCTGGCCCCAGGAAGCTTGGTCACCATTGCCGGAGGCGTTCTCACTGTTGTTGGCGCCGTGGCTTATGCCACCGGAAGCGCCAACCTCAGCCTGCCAACGATTTTCTACGGGATACCGATCCTGCTTGGGGGACTGGCACTCAAATCGTCCGAGCTGCCTCCAGCCAGACGAGTGACGCCCGCAGCCCAATTGAAATCACAACGGGATCAGGCAGCACCGGAACTGGCCAAACTCCTGGGGGACGTCACCCGTTGGCGCTACGGCCAGAAAGCACATCTGGAGTCGTCCTTGGAAGCGCTCAAGCTCTGGGATGAAGACAATCCTCCCCAACTAGAAGAGATCGAAGAACTGCACTCCGATGATGGATATGGCCTCAGGCTGAGGTTTCAGCCCAATGCAGTGCCCCTGGAGAAGTGGCAGAACAAGCGCGAGCGGCTCGGACGTTTTTTCGCCAAAGGTGTTCGCGCCGAACTCAAAGCCCTCGAGGACGATCGCTTCGATCTGATGCTCCTGCCCGATGCCTGAACCGATTCAGACCGGGAATGACGCCCTCAGGGTCTCCGTACTAAGTGAGGCACTGCCTTACATCCAGCGCTTTTCTGGTCGCCGCATCGTCATCAAATACGGCGGCGCAGCCATGGCCCATGCTGAGCTGCGTGATGCCGTATTCCGTGATCTGGCACTGCTGGCCTGTGTCGGCGTGCAACCCGTGGTGGTTCACGGCGGCGGACCTGAAATCAATCAATGGCTGAAAAAGCTGAAGATTCCAGCTGAATTTCGCGATGGACTGCGGGTGACAGACGCAGACACCATGGATGTCGTGGAGATGGTGTTGGTGGGTCGGGTCAACAAACAGATTGTCAACGGCCTCAACCAGCTTGGAGCCAGAGCTGTCGGCCTGAGCGGGAGCGATGGTGGCCTGGTGGAAGCCAGGCCATGGGGCGATGGCAGCCATGGCTTTGTTGGGGATGTGGCCCGCACCAACCCCGACGTGCTGGAGCCATTGCTCGAGCGCGGTTACGTGCCTGTGATCTCAAGCGTGGCCGCCACACCCGGCGATGGACGCGCCCACAACATCAACGCCGACACTGTGGCCGGGGAACTGGCAGCAGCCCTCGAAGCGGAAAAACTGATTCTGCTCACCGACACCCCTGGCATTCTTCGGGACCGGGATGACCCGGATTCGCTTATCCGCAAGCTGCGTCTTTCGGAAGCGCGTGACCTGATTCAGGATGGCGTGGTGGCCGGCGGCATGACCCCGAAGACCGAATGCTGCATCCGGGCCCTGGCCCAGGGAGTGTCAGCTGCTCACATCATTGATGGTCGCGTCCCCCACGCCTTGCTGCTGGAGGTGTTCACCGATGCTGGGATCGGAACCATGGTGGTAGGCCGCGGTTGAGGCGTGAGCGACCAACCGGCACAGTTGGATCTGAGCTCTGCGGAAGCTGCCCTTGAACGGGGGGATTACGGCCAATGTCTCGAGCTGCTGGCCCCCCTTGCCGACAGCCACCCGCTCCCAACTCCTGATGGGAGCAGAATCCGGCTGTTGATGGTCACGGCCCTGATGGGTCAGGGCCGTGACCAGGATGCTGTGGCGACTTGCCGGATTCTCAGCAGAACCGGAGAACCCGAATTGCGCCAGCAAGCGCGCCAGCTGCTCGCAATTCTCGAGGCTCCCAGCCTGGAACGCCCCGAGCGCTGGTCGATGCGGCTGCCAGATTTGAAACTCAGTGCCGAGGGGGCAGCCGCACCCAGCGCCACACGCAGCCGTCGCACCAAAAAACCTCCGCCGCCACCACCGCCACCCACAGGCCCAACCCGTGCACCGGCGCTGGGATTCGCTTTTGTCGTCGCCGTCGTTCTGATCGGGTTGACGGTTCTGCTTAGCGGCTGTGTACGGATCGAGGCAGACCTGACCAGTCCTGCGCCGGACCGGATGCAGCTCAACTGGCATGTGCAGAGCAGCAGCGGACAGATGCTGCCGTGGCAGAAGCGTTTCGAAAAGGACCTAACAAGGCAGCGTCCCGAAGTGTTCGTCAGCCATCAGAAGGGAGGCGATCAATGGTTTGAAACCGATCCGATGTCGTCAGCGGAGATGAACCGACTGCTGAGCCAGGTCCTGCAAATCGCCGGAGACAGTGCCGGGATCAACCTGCCTCCACCGGAGATTCATCTGCATGAACGCAACTGGCTGGTGGGCGTCGACCAGCGCCTGAATCTGCTCATCGACCTCCGAAACATTCCACCAATTCCTGGCTTTGCTCTGCAGATCGGCC
>CAJWLE010000107.1:0-6576 GCA_913042965.1 uncultured Synechococcus sp. | reverse complement strand
CAGGCTCCAGTTCTGCAACACAACCTCGCGGTCCCGTGCAGTCCATAAACATAGCCCATCGTTGTCGCATAGGCAACAGACAGACAGACAGTCAGTTCAGAACCAGAGCCTCGCCCCAGGGCAGAAGCTTGGCCAAACGAGCCCAGGAGGCCGCAGCCAACATGGGAAAACCCTCCAGGCTGACGTCCTGGCCTGGTTGCAGCTGGGCTGGATCGGCATCCAACCAACGAATCGGGCATCCCAGTTCATCAAGAACCAACCAAGCAGCTGCCAGATCCCAGATCTTGGGTGTGGCTTCCAGAGCTGCCACGGTTTGCCCCAAAGCCACACTCACCAGATTGAGGCTGGCCACCCCAAACAAACGAATCTTTCCCGGGAAAGGTTGATGCGGTTTGCTTTGCAACACCCGGATTGATCGACTGCACAAGGAAACACAGCCGCTGGTCACGGACGAACGTGTCTCAGGAGTGAGAGGTTCATCGTTCCGTGTGGCACCACGCCCCCGCAGGGCGACAAATCGCTGATTCAGTGCAGGCACATCGAGAAACACCTCACTGGGTCGTCCATCGACAAACCGGGCAATGGAAATCGCCCAGAACGGAATGCCTGCTGCAAAATTCGTGGTCCCGTCCAACGGATCCACAACCCAGTAAGCGCGGGATGAAGGCACGGTGGTTTTACCTTCCTCACTCAACACACCCTCGCCGGGAGCGATGGATGCAAGCCCAGACACGATTTGCTGATCACTCCACCGATCGCACTCAGTGATCAAAGTTCCATCAGGCTTCACATCCGAAGCAATGCGACCAAAATCCTGAAGCTGCCGTTCCCGGATGCGATCAATCAACTCATGCATAGCGCTCAGCTGATCTGGACTGAGCGCCGAAGTCACCACAGGGGCTGAACTGGTTGTGAGGTTGATCCAGTTTGACCTTTCGCGGCGACCGCGGTGCATGCGGACTTCAGCGGGGTTGGCTCAATCGGCATCTCAATTCCAGCAGCCTCAGGTTTCTGAGACGGCAAGGCATTGGTAGGACAGGCAATCAACGCATCAAGGCCTGTACGACGTCGGAGTTCAGCCAGGTTGGTGTTGTACTGGCGAATCGCCTGGGCGTAGCCAATTTCAGCGCTGGTGAGATCCCTCTGGTTATCCACCACCTCACGCTGAGCACTCACCCCAGCCTGGACGCGCAGTTGGGATAACCGCAGTGACTCGCGGGATGAGATCACTTCGCTGGAGGTTGTTTCGATGCTTTGGATCGCAGCGCGCAAACCGACAAAACTCTCTTCCACCTCGAAGCGGATTAGGTCGCGCGTTGCGGCGAAATTTTGCTCACTTTCCTCAGCGGCCTGCTTGAAGCGACGGTATTCAGCTCGGGCTCTGCCACCGTCAAAGAGCCGCCAGGTTGCCGTTAGCGCTGTTGAGTTATCCACTCCCCAGCGATAGTCGCCCATATCGATATCTCCAATGGAGGTGCGATTGGATTGGCCTTCAACGCGAAAGGTATTGCTGCTGTTGACGAAACTGAGCACAGGCTGCACTGCAGCCAGTGATGCATTCGCCTGACTGTTCGCAATGGAAACATCCAGGATCAGCTGGTCCAGCTCTTCACGGAATTGATAGGCCGCGGTGATGCTCTCTTGCAGTGACGATTCCCAGAGCCCAAGGGGTGTTGCCGGGGTAGCCGCTGTAGGGGTTACATCCTGGGGAAGATCCATCAACCGAGCAAGATTGCGACGATTGAGTTCCTGAGTTGTCAGACGATCAGTGAGCAGTCTCCTGTCGCGAGCCAACTGGGTTTCGGATTCCAAAACCTCCAGCTTTGTGTTGACACCTGCGTTGTAACGAGCCCGTGCATCGCGAAGACTGATCAGTGATGCGCGAACGGAATCCTGACCGATGCGCACGCCTTCATCAGACTCCTGGAGGCGGAAATAGGACGTAGCAGCCTGAAGGCGTAAATCTCTCAGCGCGATTCTGTAGGAATCACGAACCCGCTCATAGTTGTCTCTAGCGGCGGCGATCTGAGGAACACGGGCTGGGTTGATCAGATCCCATGAAACACGCAGATTTGCGCCAACCCGCCACTCACGGCCATAGGTCTCCCTGGAGGGATCGGGCTGAAGAATTGTTGGCGTGACGTATTTGGGGTTTCTGTAGGAGTACGACTTGAAATATTCCGGCAAACCGTTGGCCGATAAATCAACGGTGGGATACCAGGAGGAAATGGCAGCTCGCAGAGAAGCCTTGGCTTGCTGTTCCTGATTGGCCACAGCCTTAAGTGTTGGGCTGTTGACTTCAGCGATTTGAAGTGCTTCCTCAAGCGTGAGAGGCCGGAGCTCCTTGATCCGCACCTGTTCCGGCTGATCCGGAAGAGACATCGTGGGAGGAGGCATCAGATCACCCACTGAATCGGGAAGGTCGGTCCTGGCCGGTGTCAGGCTTGCTGGATCAACTCTGGGACGACCACCTTTGAGGTCAACCGCACTGGGGAGCGTGGTCTGGTCGGTCCGTGACTCGGGAAGAACAACGTTCGCTGGATCTGCGTCCTGACCTCGGACTGGAACGCCTGATGCGACGACAACGCCAGTAGCAAAAAAAACAGTGGCAGCTATCCGGCGCACAACACTTCAACAATTTGCCGGAGCATAAGGACTTTTTCCTAGTCGGAACCCAATGCTGCGGCCACGATGTCAGCCGCCCCATGGACAATGCGCACCGGCACAGGGAGCGATTCCTGAAGTTGCTCCAGGGTGACGTCGTCAAGAAACACAGGTTGACCTTGCCGAAGCATCACGGAAGGCAGCAACAACTCATCACCAAGATCCAGCCCATCAAGCCCTTTGAGCAGGTCTTCCCCTGTGAGCAGGCCTGTCACGACCTGATCCTGTCCCCAGTAGGGACTAGGGAGGCCAAGCAACTGAACCTCCAAACCATGAATGGCGTTTAAACGGTCGGTGACCGGACGAAGAGCTGAGGCGACAATCCGACCCACAACCCAGCTGCAACGCCGTGGCTGATCCAATCGTTCGGGCAAGGTCCGGGTGGCGTCATCCAACGCCTCAAGAAAGGCGCGGATCGTTCCAACCCCATTTTCTTGCTGCGGCAGATCTTCGTAATCAAGACGTGGCGGCAATGGCAAGCCTGCGATCAGATACCACTCATCCGACAACCAGGCGAAACGGGTGCCCAGGTGCTGTTGAAACTCCTGTTGCAGGATCTCCACCTGATCGATCACGGTGCGAGCACAGGCAGGGCTCACAGGAACCAAGCCATCGTCGGGGGGACGAAAGCGAGTCAGCCCCACCGGCACCACCGCCGCTGAAAGCACTGCGGGCCAATCTCCTCTCCCATGGGATGCCAGATCCCGGAGGCTGCGTTCCAGAGCTGCCCCATCATTGAGACCGGGGCAAACCACCACTTGGGCGTGAACCTGAAGGTCTCGTTCTCCAAACCAGGACAGTTGCTGCATCAGCAGCCCAGCCCTGGGGTTCACCAAAAGGCGCTCTCGCAAGTTCGGTTCAGTGGCATGCACCGAGACATAAAGAGGAGAAAGCCGCTGTTGATCGATGCGCTGCCAATCGGCCTCGGTCAGGTTGGTGAGGGTGAGATAGGAGCCGTAAAGGAAGCTGAGCCGATAGTCGTCGTCTTTTAGATAAAGGCTGTGCCGGTGGCCAGGAGGCTGCTGATCGATGAAGCAAAAAGGACAGTGGTTGTTGCACTGCCTCAAGCCATCAAAGAGGGCCTCCGTGAAGCCAAGACCCAGACCATCATCGGCATCCTTCTCGAGATCCACCTGATGCAACTCGCCCGAGGCATCGCGCACCTCCAGGTGAAGCTCCTCATCAACACAGAGGTAGCGATAATCAATGAGATCACGCGGGCGAACGCCGTTGATGCTCATCAGCTGATCACCGGGTTCGAATCCGAGCTCCTCTCCGATCGACCCCTGCTCAACCTGATCCACAACCGCAGGCTGCGGCTGACGGGACACGGAACCGGATTCGATCGCCGACACCGCGATGCCGGCGGAGGGCTCATTCCACACAGGGGGAAGGCATTTCCCTCAGTTTGAGGCGTCGAGCAACCACCAGACCAGCAGCACAACGCCAAACAGCAATCGATAGGCCACAAAAATCCAAGTGCTGTGGCGTTGCAGAAACTTGAGCAGCCAGTCGATGGCCAGCCAGGACACGACTGCCGCGGAAACGATGCCGGTAAGAAGAGGCCAAGGCCCCGTCTCTGCGCTGACCGCAAAGGCCTGATTGAGCTCAACGAAGCCGGCAATGCTGATTGCGGGCACACCCAATAAAAACGAGAACCGAGCCGCATCGGCCCGTTGCCAGCCATCAAAGAGCGATGCCGTCAGGGTGCTGCCTGAGCGAGACACCCCGGGGATCAAGGCGAGCATCTGAGCCAGGCCCACGATCAGGCCGTCCCGCCCGGAGACATCCGCCACCTTCTTTTGACGCGGGCCAAGGCGTTCGGCCAGAGCCAGCAGCAAGGCCATCACGATTGAGACCACGGCAATAAAAGGGACGCTGCGCAGTGGAGACGTTTCATACCCCTCAGACCAAAACAATTTGATCAGTAACCCCGCCAGCAGAATGGGGATCGTGCCAACGACCATGGCGACTCCCAGACGTGCTTCCGGTTCCCGCCACTGCCCGTGGCGAAAGGCTTTACCGATCCCCTTCAGCACTTGCAGGAGATCGGATCGGAAATAAGCGATCACCGCTGCAATGCTGCCGAGTTGAATCGCGGCGGTCACGGATACACCGGGATCACCCCAGCCGAGCAGCACCGGAACGACCTTGAGATGGGCTGTGCTGCTGATGGGCAGAAACTCTGTCAGTCCCTGCACGATTCCCAGGACAAGATTTCGCCAACAAGCCTCCATGAGACTGAGCGAGGCGGCCGGATCTGGCATCAATGAGGCACCCATCACGGCAAACCCTATTCCTGGCAAAACGTTCCATCCGGTGATTGGGAGCACAAGGATCGGAAAGGTCTTCTAAGGTTTCGGCACTTTCTTCACAATCGCAGCGTTGATCGGAGGCACCTGGCAATCAACAGCCCCCGATCGCTCCTGGAGTTGGTCGGTTCCACGCATTGCTGCAGCAATGGTGGTGCTGCCTGTGTTTCTTCAAGCTCCATGGGTGCGTCTGCATCCATTCAGTGCCGCCGTCTTCACCACTGTTCTCGTTGCCGTCGGAGTTGTTCTCGGCAGCAGCGCAGATGAACAACGCAACGCCCTGGGGCAGCTACTCGTGGGATTCAGCGGCAGCTGGCTGGCGGGTTGCGTGTTCTGGGGCTGGCTCAGAGCTCATCCGGTGCTGCACCTCCCCGTTGAAGCCTTTGCACTGCCGCTGGCAATGACTGGCTTGAACGGTCGTTGGCGCCTGGCCTGCAGCTTCTATCTCTCCTCCCTGATCGGGACTGCATGCACCGATCTGATGATGGCCCTCACCGGCGTGATGAAGTTCTGGCCTTCGGTGGTGACGGCTCCGTTTGATGAAGCACCCGAGCTGTTGCACAACGCCGGAATGCAGCTTCTCCATCCCTTCCAACTCGTGGGTCTCGCCCTCGCCGCGGCAGTGATCATCGGATTGGGACAGCGCCTCAGAATGGCTGGAGAAAATTGGGAAATGGCTGGAGCGGTCCTGGTGACCACGGTTTGGGTGGATGGATTGTTTCTGTTAACAGCCCTGCTGCAACCGGGCTTGAGCGGGTTGATCGAATAACAGCCAACGATCAAGTGAAACGAACTGCAACCGCTGGCAGAACAGGCCAAGACCCAAGCCACTTCACTTGTAATCTGCCCAGTGTTCCGATCCGATCCCTGACGGAGAGCTGAGATGAAGCGGCTGCTGAGCTGGCTGACCAGTGTTCTGGCGATGGCAGGCCTTATGGCGTGCCTTGCTGTTCCTGCGAGCGTTCAAGCCGACCAGGACCTGGTGGGCAAGTACTCCGGAAATGAGATCCGCAACGTTGCGGACGACAAAATTGCCGAACGTGACGGCAAAGTGGACCTGAACAATTCTTCAGTGCGCCGCTTCCAGCAATTCCCTGGGATGTATCCGACCATGGCCGGAAAAATCGTTCTGGGTGGTCCTTACAACAGTGTGGATGAAGTGCTCAATCTCGATCTGAGCGACCGGCAGCGTGAGCTTTTTGAGAAGTATCGGGAGAATTTCACGGTGACTCCTCCCTCCGTCGCCCTCAATGAAGGTGACGACCGCATCAATGACGGTCAGTACCGCTGAGCGATCAGCCACCTAACCGCTGTCCTTCCGAAGCCGCCGGACATTCCGGCGGCTTTTTTTGACAGATCGCATGACCACCAACCCCAGCCATCAACCCATTGATCCCTATTCATGGGATGTCGTGGTGATTGGTGCAGGGGCTGCAGGCCTGATGACCTGTCTTGAACTACCGGCGGGCCTCAACGTTTTGCTGCTCAATCGCAACACCGGTCGCCGCTCATCCAGCCGATGGGCCCAGGGTGGAATCGCGGCGGTGACGCGTCCAGACGACAGCATCGCCAGCCATGCCGATGACACACGGCGGGCTGG
>CAJWLE010000106.1:0-6638 GCA_913042965.1 uncultured Synechococcus sp. | reverse complement strand
GCCTGGGTAAGACAAAGTCTAACGCTGACTGAGTTGCATCAACCAGCTCTCGTGAATGCCTTGCGCTTGCTTTTTGATGTGTCGGCTTATCGACAACTGAGGCCAGATCTCAGTGAATGGTCGGACTTGGATCTGCTGCAACACTGGTTGGACCAATTTGATTCGGTCTCTTCGGCTGAATCCATGCGGATGATCCGACAAAGTATGCCTCGGCAGATTGATCAGATCGCTGACGATGATGTTGTGATTCAAGCACTATCAAGTTTATTCCCCTGTAGCTTTTATCGCGCTTTGCGGCCGGATCTGGCTCAAATGACGGATCTTGAGCTGATCCGTCACTACTGCCGCGTCGGTCGAAGCGAAGGGGTTGAGCTTGCCGAAGGTGTGTTGATGAACCATGCCCTCGAGGCTCTAACCAAAGTGTTCCCCTACGCGATGTATCGGCAGCAGTGGCCTGATCTGGTGGATCTTGATGATCGCTCCTTGATCGAGCATTACTGTCGATCGGGCATGCACCAGACGGTTGATCTTTCGGAGCAGGTTGTTGTGCAGCAGGCACAGTCATTCCCAGCTTCTGAGTATGAACAGCTACGTGTTCGTGTGAAGGAGTTGGAGCAGTTGTTGGCGGCCTCAACGGCTCGGATCGGTGAGCTTCAACAGACTCTGCAGGCGTCTTTGTCTGAAAGTGTTGGCGAATGACGATCTCTGCTTCGGTGATCGCGGCGGATTTAATCAACGATTACATCGATGGCCGTTGGGACCGGATCGATGCCTTGCATCAGAAACAACTTTCGTCAGCGATCAACCGAGATATTCCGTCTGTTCTTGATCTACTGGCGTACTTGTCTCCGGGCCGGGTGTTGGCCGACGCGACGCAAACGAGCCCAGGGGGAATAAGAGGCTTCGCTCCATCCCAGCAAGTGCTAATCAGCACCTGCCGTGGGCAACTTCTTCAAGCCCTTGCGTCGTTGTCCATGGGAGATGCAGCTCAGGCCAACGCATCGAGCACGGCATTTTGTGCATCGCTGTCGTCTCTTTTGGACGATGGCACTCCGGAGCTGACGTGTCCGCGAGTCGTTCTACGGCTGGTTGGTCCTGCCAAGCTTTGCCGATCGTTGCGTTTCTTTCAGCGTGGACGCATCCATCAGCTGGCAGGTGATCTCCCAGCAAGGATGACGATGGTGCTGGGAATGCATCGCAGCGGAACTTCGGCGCTCTCTGGAATGTTGCAGGCCGCGGGTTTGCAGGCACCCAGCGATGTTCTGGGTGCTTCGGCTGGCAATCCCTTGGGGTATTGGGAATCGAGGCGTCTTGTTGGTTTAACGGATCGTTTTCTCAACAGCTTGGGGTGTTCCTGGTCGCAGCTGTTTCTCGCCCCGCGCTGCTGGATGCACGATGAGACGACCACGGAATGGGTGGCGGAGTATCTCAATGCCATGGCCCAATGTTTCGACAGTGATCAACACATCGTTCTTAAGGATCCTCGGCTCTGTCTGCTGCTGTCTCCTCTGTGTTCGGCCTGGTTTGGAGCGGATGTGGTGGTGGATTACCTACTGATGTTGCGCTCTCCCATTGAAGTCATTTCCTCTCTGACTGCAATCCATCCGATCAGTCCGTTGGATGCCCTCTGCCTCTGGATTGCATCGGTGTTGAATTCCGAGCGTCAGACGAGGCATCTCCCGCGACGTGTAGTCGCCTTCCCGGAGTTGCTCTGTGCGCCGAAGGATGTGCTCTCCCGTTGCCGTTCCTTGTGGGGGCCTTCATTTAATGAGATCAACGATGATTCGCCGCTTGCCATGATTGATGGCTCTTTGCATCGCCAAAAGGCTCTTCAGGTCAGAGAGCAGGTTCTCTCTCAGGTTCCTCAGCTCGACCATCTGCTGGATTTTGCGGATCTTGTCTATGACGCTCTGATGCATGTCGATCGACACGACGGTCCGGCGCAGTTGGATGGGTTGAACCAGGTGTGGAGCTGGGAACGTGATCAGCTGATTCAATCAGCTTTGGCTTGATTTGTTGCGCAGGTAATAGTGAGCTTGGCGGGTTTTTCTGTGTTGCTCTCGTAAGCCATCTCGGACGTTCTCAAGTTCTTTGTTGATTGTGAAATTCTCATGTATTCCGGTCAGATTTGGATTGTAGAACAGATCAGTTGGAAGTTTTCCTTGGTTGAAAACGTCATATTGATTCAACATGAAGGTGATTTCCTTGAGGAAACGCTGCTGCTTTTCGGCCGTATCTTCAGTTCCGCGTGAGATGGATTCGTGGTGATACAAATAGGCGTAAGGGGTGAAAAGATTGCGATACCCCCGGCTATGAACGCGCAAGCAGAAATCCACGTCGTTGAAGGCAATGCGTAGATCTTTCTCATTCAGTCCGCCGACTTCGTCGTAGATTCGCCGTTCAACAAGCAAGCAGGCTGCTGTGACGGCGGACATCTGTTGGGTGTGCATCAGCCTGTCTACATAGCCAGAGCTTGATCGTGGAAAGTACTTGTGAGCATGGCCGGCCACCTCGCCGATGCCGATGATGACTCCACCGTGTTGGATGGTGTCATTGGAGTAGAACAACTTCGCTCCCACGCAGCCAACATCTGGCCTGATGCATTGGGAGACCATCTCCTTGAGCCAGTCTGAGTGAATGGCCTCTACATCATTGTTGATTAAACCGATGATGTCGGCATTGGACTTTTGTGCTGCATGGTTATTGATGGCGGAGTAATTGAACGGTTTGTTGTACGCCCTGATGCGGATTTTGTTGGGGTAATTCCGTTTCAGTTCACGGAAAAACTCATGGGTTTCTGGTTCAATGCTCTGGTTGTCAACAATCGTGATGCTGTAGTTGTCGTAATCGGTGAGCTGCAGGATTGATGTAATGGCGAGCTTCAGGATCTCTACTTTGTCCCGTGTTGGGATGATCAACTCCACCGATGGTTGTTGTTCTGGCAAGGGCCATTGGCAGCGAAACCGGTTGGCACCAACGCTGGTGGCGACAGCGGACTCTTCTCCACTGTCTGTTTCATGGTTCAGGAACTCCTGGACAGCCCGAAGACCACGTTTGGTTGTGTAATCCTTACTGCCGGGATCGATGGCTGTGGAGGCCTCATGCATCCGCCAGTGATACAGGACCCTCGGAATATGAACGATCTGCTCGATGCCGGAATGTTGGACCACGCGCAAAGCTAAGTCGTGATCCTGGCTCCCCTCCAAACCAATGCGAAACCCACCAACTGAGCGAACGGTTTCGGTGCGATACACCCCGAGATGGGAGATGAAGTTGTAAGCCAGCAGGAGATCAATGTTGAACGATGGTTTGAAGTGAGGTGATGATCGTCGTCCAGATTCGTCAATTTTGTCCTCATCGCTGTAAACAAGATTGGAGTAAGGCCTCAGCTGCAGCTCCCGTGCAACCCAGTACAGCGCGTCATCGGCCAGAGCATCGTCGTGGTCCACCAGAGCGATGAACTCTCCGGTAGCCAGGGCCAAGGCGTCATTACTGGATCGGCAGATGTGGCCGTTTTCTTGCCGGAACGTCAGTTTGATCCGTTCGTCCTGGTCGGCGTACTCCGTCAGGATTTCGCAGACATGGCTCTGACTGGAGCAGTCATCACAAATGCAGAGTTCCCAGTGGGGATAGGACTGAGCACAGATGCTGTCGAGACAGGCGCGCAGGTGATCTGACTGGGTGTTGTATGTGGGGATGAGAATGCTGATGGTCGGCGAATCAGGATTCATCGCCAGCCACGACTTGATTTGCTCGCTGGAGTGTTTCAGCTCCGGCTCAATCAACTCCAGATAATGGGAATACTCAGGATCGGCATTTCTTTCGGATTGTGTTGATGCTGTTCTGCTTTTTCTTCGGGGTCTGAGGCGTTTACCGCTGAGCAATTGCTCGAAACGTTGACGCATTTCCACTGTCTTGCGCTCGGAGTCGCTTTTGCCAACGGGAGGAGACTCTGCTGTCCAGTTCGTCCACTGCCGCAGCAGCTGCAGGCTGGCTACTGGATCGCTGGGCAGTACCGACCAGGTTGCCTGGAATGCACCGGGGCTCCTGGTGGGATGGATGCGGATACGGCTGCGCTGTGCGAGTCGCAGTGGCAGTGTCAGACAACCCCCAGGGCTGGCGGTGATGATGCGGAAGCCACTGGCTGATGTGTTGCCTCCGCCGACGGGTTCGATCGAAATGGAGGCTTCATTGTCTGGATCGTCGTTCTCGACGGTGAGGCGCAGGGTGTAGGTCCCGCGGGGGAGCCCCTTTCGAGTGATCAGACAAGCGTCGGAAGTCTCGCTGTGGAAGCGGTCATTGCCCAGATAACGGATGTTGCTGCGCAACCAGTCCTGGGCCACCGAATTCCGGTGAGAGCGACTCAGACTCATCAGCTGCTGCTGATCCAGCTTTGGTGCTCGAGGTACCACCGAACTGTGGCTTCAATCGCTGAGGAGAAGTCATGCCGTGGAGCCCAACCCAGCTCGGTCTCAATCCGGCTTGGATCAATGGCGTAGCGCCTGTCATGGCCAGGACGGTCTGTGACCATCTGGATCAGGTTCTTGTGAGGGGCCTGAGCGGGAATGAAGTGATCAAGATGCGAGCAGATGCACTCCACAACCTCACGGTTGGTTCGTTCGCCATGCCCCCCAACGCAATAACTACGGCCGGATTCTCCTCTGCAAGCCGCCAGCAGGAGGGCATCCACATGATCCTCCACGTACAACCAATCGCGCACGTTGAGCCCATCGCCATACAAAGGAATTGGCTCTCCCGCTGCAGCTTTGAGAGTGACCACCGGAATCAGTTTTTCCGGAAATTGCCAGGGACCGTAGTTGTTGGAGCAGTTGGTTAAAACCACAGGCAGGCCGTAGGTGTGATGCCACGCACTCACCAGATGATCACTGGCCGCCTTGCTCGCTGAATAGGGACTGCGGGGGTCGTAGGGAGTGGTCTCGCAGAAGCGCCCTTCCGCTCCCAGTGACCCGAAGACTTCATCCGTGCTGATGTGATGGAGTCGAAACTGGGTTTGGCGTTCGCCGCTGAGACCTTCGTGGTGAGCCCGCACAGCCTGCAGAAGGTTGTAGGTGCCGGTCACATTGCTTTCAATGAACACGCCAGGGCCAGCGATCGATCGATCGACATGGCTCTCCGCTGCCAGATGCATCACTAGATCTGGATCCGCCATTTGAACGGCGTCGCGAACTGCATCGGCATTGGCCAGGTCAACCTTCAGCAGTTGGTGCCGATCGGCTTGATCGGATCCAAGGGTGGTCAGCTCCTCCTCAATCGATGTGAGGTCGCTGGCGTAGCCCATCTTGTCGAGGTTGAACACGATGACGTCGCTTTCCCGCAGCAAGCGACGCACCACCGCGCCCCCGATGAAGCCCGCCCCGCCCGTGACAAGAATGCGTCGGCGTGATCCGACCAAGTCAGCGGCGTTTGGCAGGGAGGCGGTCATGGCTGGGACGTTTGGAAGGGCATTGCGGCTATCGAATTCAGGTCGGGATGCTTTTCAGCACATCTCGCAGGGCCGACCGCCAGTGCTGGCCATTCCGCTCAAGTGCTTGGCGGGTCTGGCTGCAATCCAGCAGGGAATAGCCAGGCCGTTTTGCGGGGGTGGGGTAGTCCGCCGTGGTGATCGGATTCACTGCGGCGGAATGATCGATCAATCCCAGCTCAACGCCCAATTCACCCACCGCGACCGCCACGTCATACCAACTGGCGGCTCCGGCATCACTCCAGTGCAGCACTGATGGAAGCTTGATGCCCTCGCTGCTGCGTTGAATCGTTTGCCAGCAGGCGGCGGCCAAATTCAGCGTGCTGCTTGGACATCCCACCTGATCAGCGACCACGCCCAGTGCATTTTTTTCGCGGTGCAATCTCAGCATCGTGAGGGCAAAATTGCGGCCCACCGGCCCGATCACCCAGCTGGTGCGGAGGATGATCCCATCCCCTTCACTCCCAAACGCTGCCTCCACGGCCTCCTCGCCTCGGGCTTTGCTAAGGCCGTAGATGCCCAGAGGGGCTCGGGGGTGATCGGTGCGATACGGGCTCCCTTGTTGACCGTCGAAGACAAAATCGGTGCTCAGCTGGAGCAGTCGACCGCCCTGTTGGATGAGGGCAGCAGAAAAGGCCTCTGGCGCTCCAGCATTCACAGCCTCCGCCAGCTCGGGCTCTGATTCCGCCTTGTCCACAGCCGTGTAAGCCCCGACATTCAGCACCCAATCGGGCTGATACTCCTCCACAGCCGCCCGACAGGCAGCGGCATCAGATAAATCGATGGCGGCTAGACCTTGCCCACCTGTGCGGCTGGTGGCCATCAGCTCCAGGCCTTGCGGGGCAGATGCAATCAGCGCCTGCCCAAGCTGGCCGGCAGCACCAGTGAGCAACACCTTCATGCGAACACATCCCCTGCCGCAGCTGCTGCCTTGAATCCAGACGCCTCGGCATCTTTGCTCGACAGGCTCACTCCCGTTCCCTCCAGTCGCTCCAACGGCCAGGCGATCCCGATCTCAGGATCATTCCAAACAATCGCCCGCTCGCAGTTCTTGTTCCAGAAGCCCCGGGCTTTGTACTGCACTTCTGCAACATCGCTCAGGGTTAGAAATCCATGGGCAAATCCCTCCGGCACCCAGAGTTGAGACTTGTTCTCC
>CAJWLE010000105.1:0-6643 GCA_913042965.1 uncultured Synechococcus sp. | reverse complement strand
TGGGCCGGTGTCGCCAAGGGTCGACCGCTGCAGGTGAAACTGTTTCGGGATCCCGGCGATGCGGAGCGGATGCTCAGCCCCTCTTCCGGACTGCCTTGGGACGAAGCCCTCGAACATCTGGCGGAGCGCATCTGGCAGCTGCACCACCGAGGTGAGCGTTACGGCCTCAAGCTGCGGGGCCGCACCCTGGCGCCCGCTTCCGGGGTCCGCCATCGCGACGCCTGCCTCGCGCTGTTGGCGATGGCATGACCCACATCGTGCTGTTGGTGCAGTGTCTGGGACTCAATCTCTCAGCGCCGTTGAGCTGGCCCACCTGGGTGTTGGTGATCTGCTCGATGCTGAAACGACGCGAAAGCCGGCGTGCCGCGGATTACCGCCTGGTGGCCTTGCTGCAGTTGTTGTCCACCGGGCTGCTGGCAGCCCAGATGCAGGGGTTGCTGGCCAGTGGATTGCAGTTGATCACAGTGATCTTGGCGGTGTCCGGTCTTCTGGCCCATGAACTGGGCGGTGTTGTTTCGTTGGCTGCACTCCTGCGGCGCAGTCTTCAGTTGCTGCTCGCGGCTCTGCCCCTGGCCCTGGTGCTGTTTTTGTTTGTGCCGCGTGTTGCACCGCTCTGGTCCACGGATCTCGGTCCACGCGGCGGCGCGGTCAGCGGGCTCTCCCCGGAGATGGATCCCTTGTCCATTGGTCAACTGGCCCGCAGCGATGCCCCTGCAGCGCGGGTGACCCTGGACGAGGGGGAGCGGTTGAACAGCAACTCCTACTGGCGGGTGCTGGTGCACGAACAGTTTGATGGCCGCAGCTGGCGTCACGAGGATCCACCGCTTCCTCCGCGTTCCGGACGGGGCGGTCCCCGGTCTGCCGGACCCTCCCAGTGGTGGCGTGTTGAGCCATCGGCGATCCGAATGGTGCCCTGGGATGGAGCTGCGCAGCCCGCCTCGACCGATCAATGGGTCAGCAGTGAAGGGGAACTGCTGATGGCATCGTCACCACGGCGTCCCCGTAGTTATCGCCTGCAGCAGGGGGTGTCTTCCATGGGATGGCAGCAACAGCTGCCCCAGCCCAGAGAACGTGCACTCCCGCCGGACCAGTTGCCTCGTCTGCAGGCCCTTGGCCGCACCTGGCGGGATCTACCGAAGAATGTTGATCGGCTGTCTGCCGCCGAAGCCTGGTTTCGCAGCCAACCGTTCCGCTACAGCCTCGAGCCTGGATCCTTCGTTGATCTCGATGCCTTTCTGTTTGACCAACAGGTCGGCTTCTGCGGCCACTACGCCGGCGCATTGGCTGCCTTGATGCGGGCGGCGGATGTTCCATCAAGGGTGGTCAGTGGGTACCAGGGCGGACGATTGGTCAGGCCTCTGGGTGGCAGTCCTTACCTTGATCTCCGTCAGAGCGATGCCCACGCGTGGGTGGAGGTCTGGCTGACAGGGCAGGGCTGGACGCGGGTGGATCCCACCCGCTGGGCTGGAAGCGGACAACCAGCGGATCAGTCGATCGATGCCGTGGTTACCTCACAATCTGGGCCAGTGCCGTGGTGGCGTTGGCTCCAGTGGCAGTGGTGGGGGCTGGATCTGGCTTGGACCCGCTGGTGGCTCGGTTTTGATCAGGCCACCCAGGCGGCTTGGTTGCAGGCCCTGTTTGGCGAGCAGCTCCGCTGGGCTGGACTGGTCGCTGTTGTCCTGGCTGCCATCGCCGTGGGATTCGGGCTGATGCTGTCGCGGGGCGGTTGGCCAGGTTTTCACCGCGATCCTCTGCAGCGAAGCCTCAGGTTGCTGAAGCGGTTGGGGGTGAAGGCCATGCCCGGTGAATCGTTCCCGGCGCTCTGCCGACGCGCGGGGGGGCTCCGCCCTGAGCTGGCACTGGAGTTCCAGACCATGGCGGAGGCCCAGCAGCAGCTGGACCATGCCCTGCTGAGTCGCCGTCAGCGTCAGCACCAACGCAAACTTTGGCGTCAGAGCCGGACTCGGCTGATGGTCAGTGCGTCCCGATCCGGCCGATCAACCAGGAGCTGAAGGCCAGCATCAGCACACCGCCGCAGTACTGCAGCAGCTCGCTGATCGTGTTCACCTCGAAACTCACCATCAGCTTGAAGGCGGTCACGATCAGGGCAACGATGATCACCTTGGTCAGCTTCTGCTTGAGGCTGTCGAGGGAATCGATGTTGAGCAGGTTGCGGCGCAGGTCTGAGGAGTCCTGCTGGCGAGGATCGATGTCCGACACCACCAGCTCATAAATGCCATACCCGAAAATCAGCAGGGCGATCCCGATCAGGTCGTAATCGATTCCGCCGACCACTTTTCCAATCAGCAGGGTGCTGTTGGTGTGGGTGAACCGGCCCTGAAAAACGCGGCTGAGCACACTCAGTTCGGCATAGGTGCCGATTACGAAGCAGCTGAGACTGCCGAGCAGGCTCATCACCACGGGCACAAGCGTGATCAGTCGGTATTTCCAGATCAGTGCTTCGAAGTGGTTCTCTACCCCCGTCCTGCGGCTGCGGGAAAGCCATAATATTTCTCTACGTCGGCGTTTTGATGCAAAGCGCGAGTGGATGCGCACGCTGACCGGGGCGGATGTTGCGCGGCTGTCGGCAGCCTTGCTGGCCTGGTGGGAGCGCCATGGCCGCGGCGGTATTCCCTGGAAGCTTTTGCCCAATGGTGTGCGCCCTGCGCCGGATCAGGAGCTTGATGCTTATCCGATCTGGATCGCTGAGGTGATGTTGCAGCAAACCCAGTTGGCCGTGGTGCTCCCCTACTGGCAGCGTTGGATGGCGGCGTTCCCCACGGTCGAGGCTCTGGCCGTGGCACCTCTGGATCAGGTGCGGCTGCAGTGGCAGGGCCTTGGCTATTACTCCCGAGCCCGCAGGCTGCATGAGTCGTCCCAGGCGCTTGTGGGCCGGCCCTGGCCCACCACGCTCGAGCAATGGATGGCGTTGCCAGGCATTGGCCGCACCACGGCCGGCAGCATTCTTTCGAGTGCCTTCAACACGGCAGAGCCGATCCTCGACGGCAACGTCAAGCGCGTGCTGGCGCGCCTGTGGGCTCACCCCCGTTCCCCGGCCCGTGATCAGAAGCTGTTCTGGGAGTGGAGCGAAAGGCTGCTCGACGCCCAGCGCCCCCGCGACTTCAACCAGGCGTTGATGGATCTGGGGGCAACGGTTTGCACGCCGCGGCACCCCGCCTGTGCCGACTGTCCCTGGCGGTGCGACTGCGCTGCCTACGCTGCCGGCGATCCCTGTTGTTGGCCCGTGACCGACGCATCCAAACCTGTGCCGTTCCAGGTGATCGGTGTGGGTGTTGTGCTCAATGCCGACGGGGAGGTGTTGATTGATCAGCGCCTGGAGGAGGGTTTGCTGGGGGGCATGTGGGAGTTTCCAGGCGGCAAGCAGGAGCCTGGCGAAACGATTCAAACCTGCATCAGCCGTGAATTGAATGAGGAACTGGGGATCGCTGTCACGCTCGGAGACGAGCTGATCACAGTGGACCACGCCTACAGCCACAAGAAACTGCGTTTTGTTGTGCATCTGTGCACGTGGCTCTCCGGGGATCCACAGCCCCTCGCCAGCCAGCAGGTGCGTTGGGTTCGTCCTGAATCTTTGAAGGAGTATCCCTTTCCGGCTGCGAATGCTCGGATCATCGAGGCGTTGCTGGAAGCCTTGGGTTTGTCTGCAGCCTCGACAGCCTCACTCTGAGCGTCATGAACCGTCAGCTGATCCTGCACTGCGGGCCGATGAAGACGGGCTCAACAGCAATTCAGGATGCGCTCCACGCCTGCCGTAACGCTCTGCTCAGCCGTGGCATCAGTGCACATCACATCCTGGCTCGGACGTTGCTTCAGCAAATGGATCAGGTGCTGACCCAGGAACGAGAGACAGATCACCCGGTTGTTCTGCTGTCAAGCGAATTTTTCGGGCAAGTGTCCCCCGGATCAATCCGCCAGATCCTGGATCGATTTCCAGCGGACCGACATGCGATTTTCGTGTCCAGGCCGTTGCGCGAGATCTATCCCAGCCTCTACCTCCAGAACCTCAAAGGCAGTTCTCGACGGATTACATCGTTCCGATCGTTTCTGAATCATCAGCTGTCGCTTGATCGCGATCCCGACGGAGGTTTGGGCGGCCAGGTCATGAATGCTCCGGTCCTGGACGCCAGGTTGCGTTCAGCGGGGTGCCAAACCCACTGGATCTACTACGACCGCCAGACGTTGTTGCGACGTTTCGCCCACATGTTGCACACCATCACCGACATTGATGTCACAGCCTTGAATCAAGCTCGGGTCTCGCCTGCGACAGGGCTTTCTCCGCGCCGATCTCTGCGGATGGAACTGGCCGGTATGGCCCGTTTGATTAATCAGCTCAATCGGCATGGCCTGCTGGCTGATCGTCTCCGTGAACAGTTGCTGGTGTTTTGCCTGGATGTGAGTGAGCAACTTCGACGCATCCACCCGCAGCAGTCATCGCTGTCAGTGGTCGATCGTCTGCGTTGCGATCAGCTGGACCGCGACATCAATCAGGTTTTTTTAAGCAGCACTTGAACACCCAGCAACTGGCCATCCTGTCTCAAGAAGCACGTGAGGCTGATTGGGAACTCCAACGACCGTGGTCTGCTTGGGTGAAGCGTTGGTGGATCGTTTGGGACCGATGGGTGGAGACCCAGCCTCGGATCTACCGGTGGATGACCGCCTGGGTGGTGCGCCCGTCAATGTGGCCTGCGGCCTAGCCCGGCTTGGCACGCCGGTGGCGTTTCTCGGCCGTTTGGGCGCCGATGGAATCGGCACAAAGTTCTTAGAGCTGTTTCAACAGCGCGCCATCGATGCCTCCGGTGTTCAGTCGGATCTGCAGCGACCCTCCCGCATTGTGTTGGTGCGCCGGGCCTGGGATGGCGAACGGCAGTTTCAGGGGTTTGCAGGTGATCGCAGTGCGGGCTTTGCCGATCAGGCTCTGACAGGAGTTGTTTTACCTTCGGATGCTCTTTGGTTGGTAATCGGCACCATTCCATTAGCGACTCAAACGTCTGCAGCCACATTGCTGGGAATGGTCGATCAAGCCCGTCAAAGGGGTGTTTCGATTGCCCTGGACGTGAACTGGCGGCCCATCTTCTGGGATGTCGATGCTGAACCTTCCTCTGGTCCGCAGCCGAGCGCTTTTGCTGCAATTCAGCCGTTGCTGGAACAAGCGGCCCTGATCAAGTTGGCCCGGGAGGAGGCGTTGTGGTTTTTCTCCAGTGAGGACCCTGCCGTGATTTCAGCGGCCCTGCCCCAGCGGCCGGATGTCGTCGTCACGGACGGAGCGGCCCCCGTGCGTTGGTGTCTGGAGAATCAGGCTGGTGTTCAGCAGGCGTTCCAGCCTCCCCGGGTGGTGGATACCACCGGTGCTGGAGATGCTTTTACCGCAGGGCTTCTGCACCGTTGGACGGCAGCTCCCGCAGAACGGGTTCGTTTCGCGGCAGCCTGCGGCGCTCTGGTTTGCAGCGGGGCCGGCGGGATTGATCCGCAGCCAACAGAAGCTCAGGTGGAGCGATTTCTGGGGGGAGTGAGCTGAGCGCGGCGGCCATCTCCAGCGTGGGACAACTCAAGCCGCCAGGCCTCTTTCAGCTCGATCCCCAGCCGTTCAGGCCATTCCACAGCCATCAGGGCTCCTAAGTCTCGGGCTTCCTCTTCTTCCTGCAGGAACAATTCATCGGCGGAGACGGGGATTTCCAGGCGGTACAAGTCGAGATGGACGAGTGGTGGCTGGCCCTTGGGGTAGTGCTGGGCCAGCGCAAAAGTGGGGCTTGTAATTGGTTCGTCGATGCCACATGCCTCGGCGATCCCCTGAACCAACGACGTCTTCCCCGCACCCAGCGGACCTTGCAACAGCAGGATGGCCTTCTCGGGAAGGGCGAGGGCCAACTGCTGCCCGAGGGACCGGGTCGTCTCAAGGGTCTCAAGTACCCACACGCGACCTGTAGAGTCCGCCTCAAGCGAGCCCGAAGCCTCGGCGTCTCTGCAGAGATTCAACTCCACGTTTTATTAGGGAGCACCTAAACCATGGTGGCAGCGCCCACGGCTGAGCAGAAGCTCGGCGTCGATTGCGTCATCGCAGACATCAATCTGGCCGATTTCGGTCGCAAGGAACTCGACATCGCCGAGACCGAGATGCCCGGTCTGATGGCCCTGCGCGAGAAGTACGGCAGCGAGAAGCCCCTGAAGGGCGCCCGGATCGCCGGCTCCTTGCACATGACGATCCAAACCGCAGTCCTGATCGAGACCCTGGTGGAGCTGGGTGCCGAAGTGCGCTGGGCCTCCTGCAACATTTTTTCCACCCAGGATCATGCCGCTGCGGCCATCGCAGCCCAGAACATTCCCGTGTTCGCCGTCAAGGGCGAAACCCTCGAGGAGTACTGGGAATACACCCATCGCATCCTCGAGTGGGGTGATTCCGGCACTCCCAACATGATTCTCGACGACGGTGGCGATGCCACTGGTCTGGTGATGCTGGGCAGCAAAGCCGAGCAGGACATCACGGTTCTGGACAACCCTTCCAATGAGGAGGAGACCTACCTGTTCGCCTCCATCAAGAAGAAGCTGTCTCAGGACTCCAGCTTCTACAGCCGCATCAAGGCGGAGATTCAGGGTGTGACCGAGGAAACCACCACAGGTGTGGCTC
>CAJWLE010000104.1:0-6651 GCA_913042965.1 uncultured Synechococcus sp. | reverse complement strand
GACGTTGCCAACGATGAGCCAACACCACCCCAGCAGTTCAGGAACATTCGCCACCCTTGTCACCGGGGCCTTGTTTGGTGCCGCGGGACTCGCTTGGTGGCTGCTGAACGAGGCGGATCGACGCCGGCGAGTCAACCACCATCAGGCCATGCTTCATGCCCCTCGAATGCAGGACGGTTCAGAGGTTTTGGAGCCCAGTGGTGGCGGTCTTCTGGAAGAGCGTGTTGAGAAATTGAACGCCGAGATTGCCCGGGTGCGTGCTCAGCTGGAACGGCTCGGATCCGACGACTGAGCGGTCGGTAGGTTGGCGAGATTGCCCAGGCCAATTCCCAGGCTCATGCTTCGTTCCGACGCCGTCACCAAAGGAATTCAGCGCTCACCAAACCGCGCCATGCTGCGTGCCGTCGGCTTTGACGACGATGACTTTGGCAAGCCAATTCTGGGTATTGCCAACGGTTACAGCACGATCACGCCCTGCAACGTCGGGCTCAACGATCTCTCCAAACGAGCTGAAGCTGCTGCCCGTGACGCGGGAGGCATGCCCCAGATGTTCGGAACCATCACCGTCAGCGACGGAATCTCGATGGGAACCGAGGGGATGAAGTATTCCCTCGTCAGCCGTGAAGTGATCGCCGACGCGATCGAAACCGCCTGCAACGGCCAAAGCATGGATGGGGTGCTGGCCGTTGGGGGCTGCGACAAGAACATGCCGGGGGCGATGCTCGCCATGGCCCGAATGAACATCCCAGCGATCTTCGTGTACGGAGGCACGATCAAGCCGGGCAAACTGGGCGGCTGCGATCTCACCGTGGTGAGCGCCTTTGAAGCCGTCGGTCAGCTGACCAACGGCAACATTGATGAAGAGCAGCTGATCGCTGTTGAGAAAAACGCCTGCCCTGGCGCTGGAAGTTGTGGTGGCATGTTCACGGCCAACACCATGAGCGCCGCCATCGAAACGATGGGGCTCAGCTTGCCTTGCAGTTCCACCATGGCGGCTGAGGACCAGGAAAAAGCCGACAGCGCAGCTCGCTCAGCCGAGGTGCTGTTGAAGGCGGTGAAAGCCAATATTCGTCCTCTGGATCTGCTGACCCGGGAAGCCTTCGAGAACGCGATCAGCGTGATCATGGCTGTGGGGGGATCGACCAACTCCGTTCTTCACCTGCTTGCGATAGCTCGCACAGCAGGTGTGACCTTGAGCATCGATGACTTTGAGGCCATTCGCCAGCGGGTGCCGGTGTTCTGCGATCTCAAGCCAAGCGGCCGCTACGTGACGGTGGATCTTCATCGGGCTGGTGGAATTCCGCAGGTGATGAAACAGCTGCTGGATGCCGGACTGCTGCACGGCGATTGCCGCACGATCGAAGGAAAAACGCTTCGGGAACTTCTGGCCAAAGTTCCTTCCGAGCCTCCCGCCAATCAGGACGTGATCCGGCCGATTTCCAGACCGCTTTATCAAAAAGGGCACCTGGCGATCCTTAAGGGAAATCTTGCTCAGGAGGGGAGTGTCGCCAAGATCAGTGGAGTGAAAACACCTGTGTTGACAGGACCCGCCAGGGTGTTTGAAAGCGAGGAAACCTGCCTGGCCGCCATTCTCGACCGCCAGATCAAGGCTGGGGATGTGGTGGTTGTTCGCTACGAGGGCCCCGTTGGAGGTCCCGGCATGCGCGAAATGCTTTCACCGACATCAGCGATTGTTGGCCAGGGTCTGGGCGAAAAAGTAGCCCTGATCACCGATGGTCGCTTCAGCGGTGGCTCCTACGGACTCGTTGTGGGTCACGTTGCACCGGAAGCTGCTGTAGGAGGAACCATCGGTCTGGTTCAGGAGGGCGACAGCATCACCGTGGATGCGGATCAACTCTTGCTGCAGCTGAATGTTGATGAAGCTGAACTCGAGCGTCGTCGTTCCATCTGGACCCGTCCCACTCCGCGTTATCGAACAGGAATCCTCGGTAAATATTCCCGACTCGTTTCGAGTTCAAGCCGTGGCGCCGTCACCGACCAGCCGGATTGATCAGCCGGGCTGAAGCAGGGAGCGGAGACGTCGACCCAGAGCCTCGATCGGTGCAGCATCAGCAGGAGCGCTGCACCGCTCACCTGTTTCTCCGCTCATCCACACCGCGTGCCGCCCATGCCAGAGCAGGGGGCGATTGGGTTGATCCCACCAGCTGAGCATCAGGTTGATTTCGGCTCCGCTGCGATACACCTCCAGTGCGAGGTCAAGGTCGGTTTGTCGCTGTCCTTCGCCGTCGCGACATTCAATTCGTACGTTTAGGTCGTCCAGTTCGACAGCTGCTGAGGGATCCACCAAGACCACAGCGTGCAGCCATGGTTTCCTGCAGACGTCAGCGGTCTTGGCGATCAGCACCAGTAGGTCCATTGCGTTACGGCAAGGCGCGGATGCTACGGACCAACATTCGGATCGGCCCAGCGCGGAAGCCTGGATTGAGCGAGCCATCGTCGCCGAATTTGGAATGCAGCAACTGGATGCGGCTGATGGCTGAACGGTCGAAACGCAGCGGCAGCCCCACCGGTTTGGCGCGGATGGTGGGGCGGAGATCACTGAACGGAACGGTCAGCCGCGTCACCCCTTCGCTGAGGGTGGTCACATCCACCACCCAGCGCAGGCCTCCTGGAATCAGTTCCGTCAGACCCAGTGCGCCATCCCGGCAACCCAGGGCAATTTTGAGGGTCCGACCCTCCGCCTCCACATCCAGTTGGATGGCGGAATAGGGCGACAGATCCAGCGGCGGTTGCAACCGCGGAAAACGGCAGCTGACAAAGCCACCACCTTGCTCGATCAATTCGCCCTCCAACAGCAAACCGTCGGAGACAACCCGACAGCCAGCTTTGGAACGGCCGCCCATGATCGTGTCGTTGAGGCTGGACCACTCGGCGAAAGCCGCACCTTCAAAAAGCACCTGCCCTGCGGGCAGATCAGAGACCGGAGGCTGCATCTTGATCAGCAAGGATCAAGACTGGCTTAGCAGGGGAAACCAGCTTGGCGGGGGTCCGCGCGGGGGATTCCTGCGGATCAACCAGACGCTGCAGCGCTTGACGCTTCCCCGAACCGCTCACCAGAAAGATGACCTCACGAGCGGCGCTGAGGACCGGAGCCGTGAGGGTGATCCGGTCCAATCCCTTTCCACGCCCCACGGTCGCCCACTGATCCGTGATGGTTGTGGCCTCGGTGCCGGGGAACAGTGAGGCGGTGTGGCCATCATCACCAAGTCCCAACAGCATCACATCAAACACTGGAGGTTCGCCGGAACAGAGCCGATTTGACAGCTCAGCCAGTGCTGCAGCACTGGCCTCGGCATTTGCTAGATCGATCGTGGGAACTGGATGAAAGACGGCAGCGGAACCCGGCCCTTGCTTCATCAGGGTTTGACGAAGCATGAGGGCGTTGCTGGAGGGATCGTCCGACGCCACCCAGCGCTCATCTCCCAGAACCACATCAACACGATCCCATGGCAGTCGTTCCTGCCCCAGGAGGCTGTAGGCACGAGCTGGGGTGCTGCCTCCGGAAAGAGCAATGCAGCACCGATCTCGTTGATCGAGCACAAGACTGATCTGCGCTGCAATCCAGTCAGCTGCCATGCGGGCCAGTGCATCTTTATCGCTGGCCCGCTCGATGCGGTAATCGGTCATCAGCGTTCAGCTCAACCGAGCCACTCGGTGTGGAAGGCACCTTCCTTGTCCAGCCGCTGGTACGTGTGGGAGCCGAAGCAGTCACGCATCGCCTGCACCAGGTTCTGAGGCAGGCGTCCGGTGCGGTAGCTGTTGATGTAATCCAGGGTGCTGCTGAAGCAGGGAACGGGGATTCCGGACTGGGCAGCACCGGCCACAACCTGGGCCAGACCAGGCAGTCGACGGTTGACCTGATCGACGAACCATGGATCCAGCATCAGGTTGGAGAGCTGGGGATCACGGTTGTAAGCGTCCTGAATGCGTTGAAGCAGTTGAGCCCGGATGATGCAGCCGCCCTTCCAGATCTGAGCGATCGAAGGCATGTGAAGCTCGTAATCGAGGTCCTGTGAGGCGATGCGCAGCAACTCCATGCCCTGGGCATAGCTCGCGATGCAGCTGAGAACCGTGGCATCCATCAGAGGAGCCATTCCATCGTCGATGCTGCCCAGATCGAAATCCTTGATCGGCAGCGGTTTGAACACCGACTCAGCCTTGACACGCTCGGGTTTCAGCGAGCTCATCACCCGACCGTTGAGTGAGGCGTAGATGGTGGGCACGGAAGCTCCCATCTTCAGAGCCGTGACCACGGTCCAGAGCCCCGTTCCCTTCTGACCGGCCTGATCCACGATCTTTTCGACAAGATCGGCTCCATCCAGAGGGTCCTTGGTGCGGAGACAGACCTCGGTGATTTCCACCAGGTAAGAGGAGAGTTCTTCACTGGCGTTCCAATGGGCGAACACATCGGCCATCTGTTCGCCGGTCATCCCCTTGACCCGTTTCATCAGGTCATATCCCTCAGCCAGGATCTGTTCAATGCCGTATTCGATCCCGTTGTGAACGGTCTTGACCAGGTGGCCGGACCCACCGGGGCCGATGTAGGTGACGCATGGGCCGTCATCCACCTGGGCGGCCATTTTGTTCACCAGGCTTTCGATGGCGTCATAGGACGCTTTGGTGCCACCGGGCATCATGCTGGGACCTTCTAGCGCGCCCTTGGCGCCCCCCGAAACGCCCATCCCGATGAAGCCGAAACTACGGCTTTCCAGCTGCTTCACTCGCCGTTCGGTGTCGTGATAGTCGGAGTTGCCACCGTCTATGAGGAGGTCGCCCTCCTCAAGGAAAGGTGAGATCTGCTCCACAACGGCATCCACAGCAGGACCTGCCTTCACCATCATCAGAATGCGTCGAGGACGCTCGAGCTTCCCAACGAAATCCTGCAAATCGGTAGCGCCCTGGATTTGCTTGCCCTGACCACGGCCGCTGAGGAAATCCTCCGTTTTGGCGTAGGTGCGGTTGTAAACGACGCTCGAGAAACCGTTGCGCTCAGCGTTAAGGACGAGATTTTCGCCCATCACACCGAGGCCGATCAGACCGAAGTGGGATTTGTTGGACATGGCCCAGGCCACCACTGACAATTGTCGTCAGTGTGAGCACGACAACGCTGTTTTGCTGCCAATCCCAATGTTCTGTCAGGAATGAAGCACCACAGGGAGAATCAGATGATGGTGCCGTCCTGAATCGTGGCGTTCTTCTGAACAACAACGATTCCGTTACGGATGTAGAAGCCCTGATCCGAGCGGTCACCCTCTTCGACGTTGTCCTTGTTGACGATGGTGACGTTGGAACCGATGCGGGTGTTTTTATCGAGGATGGCGCGCTTCACCGTGGTGCCAGCACCAACGCCCACAGGAATGCCTCCTCGTTCGCGCAACAGGGCCCGTTCATCGGACGACTCAAAGAAGTCGGCACCCATGACCAGCGTGTCCTGAAGCACAACATCCGATTCGACCCGGCTCCGGACGCCGAGAACACAATGATTGATGCTGCAGGACTTCAGAATTGAGCCTTCTCCAACAATGGAATTGGTGATCTGCGCATCAACGAGCTTGCTGGGGGGCAGATACCGGGGGCGGGTGTAGATCGGGAACTTCTCGTCGTAGAAGCTGAATGGGGGCTGTGGCTGTTGGGTCAGAGCCAGGTTTGCTTCGTAGAAGGCACCGATCGTGCCGATGTCTTCCCAATAGTCATCAAAGACATAGCTCTGCAGGTTGTCGCCCCGCTTCAAAGCTTCAGGAATCAGTTCCTTCCCAAAATCCTTGTAGCTCGGATGCTTATCGAGGAGGTCAAACAACGTGTCACGACTGAACACGTAAATGCCCATCGATGCAAGGTGAGGCCGGGCTTCAGCCGATTCCTTTGAAAGGCCGAAACGGCTTGTGTCAACAACCATTTCCCGTAGAGCATCCCCCTTGGGCTTCTCACGGAATTCCTTGATGGAGCCCTGTTCGTCGGTGCGCATCAAGCCGAAGGCCTCGGCTTGCTTTGGATCAACCGGGAGCGCTGCCACGGTGAGGTCAGCGCCAGTGCGGCGGTGATGCTCGATGAACAGGCTGTAATCCATCCGGTAGAGCTGGTCACCGGAGAGGATCAAGTACTCATCAACATCCCATTCCTGAAACAGCCACTGGTATTTGCGAACCGCGTCAGCTGTTCCTTCGAACCAGGAAGGACTGTCGGGCGTCTGCTGTGCAGCCAGCACCTCAACGAATCCGCCGCCGAAGGAATTGCTCAGGTTGAAGGTCTGGCTGAGATGACGGTTGAGTGACGCGCTGTTGAACTGCGTCATCACATACATCTTGTTGATGTTGGAGTTGATGCAGTTGCTGATGGGAATATCAATTAATCGATACTTACCTGCCAGAGGCACAGCAGGCTTGGCGCGCATCTTGGTGAGCGGGTAGAGACGCGTTCCAGCGCCGCCGCCAAGAATAATGGCCAAAACACGCTTCATGCCGTAATCCAGATCGGCGTTGCCGCAAGAACTTACCGGAGTTTGTCGCTGTTCGAACGTCGAATCACTGCAATTCGTCGAGATTGCTGGGATTCATTTCGCGACAGCGGTCTTCGACGAACAACTCACTCCTCGTCGAGTGAAAAAAGTCGTTCCACGGTGCGAAGTGACTG
>CAJWLE010000103.1:0-6670 GCA_913042965.1 uncultured Synechococcus sp. | reverse complement strand
CAACGGCAGAAACCCACCAGCTGATCCGCGACAACCTGCACCTCACCGCCATCTACGGCGGCGTGATCGACAGCAAAGGCCCCCGCTACTGCCCCTCAATCGAAGACAAGATCGTTCGCTTCGCGGACAAGGACAGCCACCAGATCTTCCTCGAGCCGGAAGGACGCGACACCCCGGAGATCTATGTGCAAGGTTTCTCCACCGGCCTGCCGGAGCCGATCCAACTGCAACTGCTCCGCAGCCTTCCCGGCCTGGAGCAGGCGGTGATGTTGCGACCCGCCTATTCCGTGGATTACGACTACCTGCCCGCCACCCAGCTGAAACCCTCCCTGGAGACCAAACGGGTGCAAGGCCTGTTCAGCGCTGGCCAGCTGAATGGCACTACCGGCTATGAGGAAGCCGCCGCCCAAGGGCTGGTGGCCGGCGTCAACGCCGCCCGTTTCATCGGTGGGCAGGAGCCGATTTACTTCCCCCGTGAAGGCAGCTACATCGGAACGATGATCGACGATCTGGTGAGCAAGGACCTGCGCGAGCCCTACCGGGTGCTCACCAGCCGCAGCGAATATCGCTTGATCCTGCGTGGCGACAACGCCGACAGGCGTCTCACGCCCCTGGGCCGCGAACTCGGCCTGATCGACGACCGCCGCTGGCAGCTGTTCGCGGACAAATTGGAGGCGATGGAGTCTGAAAAGCAACGACTGGAAACCGTGCGCCTCAAGGTGAGTGATCCAGTGGCTCCAACGGTGGAACAAGAAACCGGTGCTGCCATCAAGGGCTCCATCACCCTCGCCGATCTTCTGCGCCGGCCGGGCATGCACGCCAGCGATCTGGTGCGTCATGGGCTCGCCGATGCCGATCTACCCCTGCCAGTGCGTGAGGGCGCTGAAATCGACATCAAATACAGCGGCTACCTGCAACGGCAACAGCAACAGATCGATCAGGTGAAACGTCAGAGCCAGCGCAAGCTGCCTGCCGACCTGGATTACGCCGGCATCGGCACGCTCTCCAATGAAGCCCGCGAAAAGCTCAGTGCCATCCAACCCAGCACCCTCGGTCAGGCCAGCCGCATCCCTGGGGTCAGCCAGGCCGACATCACCGCACTGCTGATGTGGCTGGAACTACGGCAACGCCGGGCCCTCGCCGCCTCCAGCGAAGCTCGATAGCTTTAGGGACCCGAGGGTCCGCCTTGACCGTCCGGTTTCCCACCTCATCCACGTACTGGAACCTGCGTGCTGAGCAGGTGATGAACAACGTGTTCGAGACCGCTGCCCTCGAACCGGTTGAGGTGGCCGTGCATGAGCACGACATCCCCAGCCAACCTCTCGCTCGGCCAGCGGCGGAACAACCAACCCCCAGCAAGCAAGCCGATCACCAACCAGCCAAGTCGGCCACAGGTTTGATCACCCTGCTGACCGTTGTCGCAGTGTCCGGCACCGTGAGCAGTGGCTGGTTGCTGAGCCATTGGCAGAGCTCCCGCGATCAGCTGGCTCAGGAGCGAAGCCTGCTGATGCTCGAACGGCTGCGGAACACCTCCACGCAACAACAAGCCACAACACAACAAGGAATACCCCGAACCGCTGTAGCCCAACCTGAGGGCAGCGCTGCCCTGTCACCCCCACCGCCTGAGCCGGCCTGGATGAGCGAGCTCGAACCGCTCACCTTGGAGGAATCACAGCTCCCAGCGATCGCAACGACGCCACCCGCAACACCAATCACCTCAACAGCCATCACCGCTACACCAAGCGGTCCCGTGCCTCAACTCACCGGAGTGGTGCAGGGCCCAGGTGGGAACAGCTCAGCCATCTTCCAGTTCGGTGCCAGCTCTTTTTCGGCTGGGCTCGGGGAAGCGATCGGCAGCAGTGGCTGGGTGCTGGATTCCGTCGGCGAGGCCGGAGCCGTGATCCGTCGCAACGGCCAGCGGCACAACCTGGCGGTAGGAGGGGTGTTCTGAACTCCGCCCCCTCTCTGCTGGTCTCCCCCAAGCAGCTCTGGGAGGCTCCCACCGAAGCTGTGCTCAGCGGAGAGGGGCCGCGTCAACTCCCCGGGGCATGGCGCTTGATGCTGCTGGGAGATGGCAGCCCCACCCGCCACCTGCAGTTGCTCACCGGCCAACCCGTAGCGGTTGATCTGATCGCCATGGAGCCGGAAGCCGAACTCCCGACCAACGCACCTCCGGAGGTCGCCGAACTGCAGGCACCCCTGCTGCGACGCCAGGTCTGGCTCACCTGCGGCGGCATGCCGTTGGCCTGGGCCGAAAGCTGGTGGAACCAAACGGAAGCGAATCTGCATCTGCAGGACCGCAGCCTGCCCATCTGGCGCAGCCTCACCCAGGGGCGTTCGGAGCTGTTCCGCGAAGTGGACGGCTTGGCCCTGGTGCAGGCCGAATGGCTGGAACACACCTTTGGTCACCGCGGCCCTTTCTGGAGCCGCCACTACCGCTTCTTCCGAGGCGGCAAAGCCCTCACGGTGATCCGTGAGGTGTTCAGTCCGCAGCTGGAAACCTGGCTCGGCGCAACCCTGCGCCAAGAGCTTCAAGAAAGTTGATGAATAAGCTCACGGATTTGTTGGGATTTGCTCTTGACAACTTGCCATCACATATGCATTGAGGAGCATGTAGGCACATCGGTTTTCTGTGTCATGGCTGACAACAGCCCCTGGCTCTGCCTCGCCGAACTTGGCAGGATCTACGGGATCTCCGCGTTTCACTGCGGACGCATCCTCGAAAACCATGGCTGGCGTGACCGCCGTGGTCGGCCGACCCCAGCAGCCCTAGAAGCCGGAGCAGCAAGCAGTGTCGGTCCCCACGGCCAGGGTCGCCACGTGTTCTGGAGCCGCTCGCTCTGCACGGAGTTGCTGAACAGCAACGGTTATACGCCGATCAGCCGCAGCCTGCAGGTCGAACAATGGACCCAGCTTCTGGAAGCCCTGCAGCTGGGCTCACCGTCGATCTCAGCCACCGCAGATCAGATGGCTGAGGAGATGCCTAACGAACTGATGGAGGATGTGAACCATCAACTGAAGGTGCGGGGCTGCAGCTATCGCGTCCCCCCCCACCACAACTCAGCCAAGCGCAGGGTGGCCACGGGCTGAGCTGGGTTCAAGTGCGCCGCCGACTCGACCGCGGCAGGGTTCGGCGGACTGGCGATGGATCAACCTGAGGAGCAGCATCCAACTGACTGCTGCGACTGCGCTGCCAGCGGTCCACACGAAAGCTGTCGTCCTCTGGCCACTCCTCTGCTGAGTCGACTTCCGTTGGGGCAGCCATTGGGATGGAGGGCTGCTCAGCCGGGGGCTGTCCAAAAACAGTCTGTTCAAAAGCGGGGCTTCCAACAGAGGGGCGTGGCTGACGCCGAGAGATGGCTTCCAGGGGGCGCTTGCCGCGGCGACCCGAACGCACAGCAGGCTCCTGCCAGGGTTCCCGCCAATCGTCCTCCTCCTCCAGCAGCCACTCCACCTTGTCGCCCACCCAACGGCCGACGGATTCCAGATCCAAAGAGCTGCGGCGCTGCCCGGGACGTCGCCCGGAGACCCCATCCACGATCTGGCGACCGGTCTCCAGCCAGACGTCCCTGCGGCGTTCTCTTCGTTCTTCCATCGCCTGACGTTACCGACGCCGCTGGCGCAACCAGCGCTCCCGGCGCAGGCCGATCAGAACAATGGCCACCCCCCCCAGCTCCAGCGTCAGTAGAAACACCTCCATCTCAAGTCCACGCCTCAAACTGCAGCAGGCAACTGGCATGCCAGCGCCCCCCATGGTGAAGATCGCAGCAACGCCGACAGGCGGCATTGGTGATGCGCCGGCGGTAGGGATAGCGGCTGCCACAGCATGGGCAAACCGCACACCAGCGCGGAGGACGAGCCGGCACCGGGTAGCGATGCCGCACGCTCACCTGGAATCGATCCTGAGCGGCGTTGATCGTGGCCATTCTTGCCCGGAACAACGGTCCATGGCTTTCGCGCCGCTGCAGGATCAGATCCACCCAGGCATGGATCATCTCGTGGCAGAGCGTGCTCTCGATGGCTTCCTGCGGCAACGGTTCCAGCAAGGGCCGCGACAGCACAATCTCGCTGCCACGACCATGGCCCACCCCAGGCCCCCGCTTGTAATAACCAGCGGTGCGGCTCATCCGGCCATCGCTCCAACGCACGGAACTGAGGGGCTGTCCCTCCAGCGTCAGCGCACCTCCGAAGTGCTCGCGATTGAGGCGATGAAACAACGGCAGCAGCGGCTGCAACGGCACGAGGGGGGAGATCCGAATCTGCGCCATCCTGACGCGGTCAGTCAGACTCGGCCCTGCTTTCACAGCTGCTGATGGAACTGGGTCTGGTGCGTGAGATCGGCAGCAAGGCTCTGCTGGCCGGCGGATTCACCCTTCTGGGGTACTGGATTTACAACGCCGTGCGTCTGGTTCTCGACGCCCGTGGCATCAACCCACTGATCAAGCAGTTCTTCACCCAGGTAGCCGCCGGTCGCATCGACGCGGCATATCTGCTCACCACCAAGACCTATCGGCAGCACGTCAACCGGCAGCAGTTCATCCGTTTTCTCGCCGATCTCAAGCTGAACAAGTTCCGCAACCTCAAATCCGGGCGGCCCCGGGTTCAGGAGGGTGATCTGATCCTCACCGTGAAGCTGAAGTCTGAGGGCGACGAGGAACTGCCCCTCGATTTCACCTTCACCAAGGTGGAAGAGGACTGGCGCATTGCTCGGATCAACCGCGTCAATGCCTGATCGCAACGAGCGGGCTGCCGAGCTTCGGGGCCTGCTCAACAGGGCGGCCCACGCCTATTACGTGCTCGACAACCCGGTTCTTGAAGACGCGATCTACGACCGGCTCTACCGCGAACTGGTGGATCTCGAACAGGCGGATCCATCTCTTCTCAGCACAGACAGCCCCACACAACGGGTGGGTGGAGCACCGGCTGCGGGCTTCAGCAGCGTTGAACACCGCATTGGCCTGCTCAGCCTCGACAACGCCTTCGACGAGGTTGAACTGAGGGCCTGGCATGAGCGACTGCTCAAACAGCTCGATAGGGAAGTCGGCACACCCCTGCCGTTGGTGGGTGAACTGAAGATCGATGGCAATGCTCTAGCCCTCAGTTACCGCAACGGCGTTTTGGAGCGGGCTGCAACCCGAGGCGACGGCAACAGCGGCGAAGAAATCACCGCCAATGTGCGCACCATCAATTCGATTCCGCTGCGCCTGCAGATCGACAACCCACCGGAATGGGTGGAGGTGCGGGGCGAGGCATTCATTCCGGACGCCACCTTTGCAGCGATCAACACCGAGCGAGAGAACCGCGGTGAAGCGCTGTTCGCCAACCCCCGCAACGCCTGCGCGGGAACCCTGCGGCAGTTGGACCCGAAGGTGGTGGCCGCACGCCGACTCGACTTTTTCGCGTACACCCTGCATCTACCCAGCACCAGCAGCCATCAGCCCGACAGCCAGTGGGCCGTGTTGCAGTGGCTGGAGCAGGCGGGCTTCCGGGTGAACCCGAACCGGGAGCTCGGTGCTGACCTTGCAGCAATCCAGAGCTTCTGCGATCGCTGGGAGCAGCAACGCCATGACCTTCCCTACGCCACCGATGGCGTGGTGGTGAAGCTGAACGACCTGCGGCTGCAAGACGAAGCCGGCTTCACCCAGAAGGCTCCGCGCTGGGCGATCGCCCTGAAATACCCCGCCGAAGAAGCACCCACCCGTCTGCTGCGCGTTGGCGCTCAGGTGGGTCGCACCGGCGCCGTCACGCCCGTGGCCGAATTCGAACCCGTCGCGCTGGCGGGCACAAGCGTCAGCCGCGCCACCCTCCACAACGCCGACCGGATCGCTGAGCTTGACCTCCACGTGGGTGACACGATCGTGGTGCGCAAAGCCGGCGAAATCATTCCCGAGGTGGTGCGGGTGCTGCCGGAGCTCAGGCCAGGTGGGGCCAGCCGCGTGGAGCTGCCGAATCAGTGCCCGGAGTGCGCCTCCGAGCTCGTGCGGGAAGGCGAGGAAGCCGCGACCCGATGCGTCAACAGCAGCTGCCCGGCGATCTTGCGCGGCGGCCTGCGGCATTGGGTGAGTAAGGGCGCCCTGGATGTGGATGGCCTCGGCAGCAAGTTGATCGAACAGCTGGTGGACCGCGGCCTGGTGTGCTCGCTGGCCGATCTCTACCGCCTGGATGCTGCCCTTCTCGCCAGCCTGGATCGGATGGGAGACAAATCGGCCACCAACCTTGTCGCCGCCCTGGAGGCCTCCAAACAACAACCTTGGCACCGCCAGCTGTACGGCCTGGGAATCCGGCACATCGGCGAGGTCAACGCCAAAGCGCTCGCCGCCGACTTCTTCGGCATCGACAGCCTCGCCTCAGCGGCTCTGGACGCACCGGAACAGATCGCCGCGTTGCACGGGATTGGCCCAGAAATCAGCGCCAGCCTCGGCCAATGGCTAAGCACACCCGCTAACCAACAGCTACTCACAGACTTGCGCAGCATCGGCCTCTCACTGGAAGCGAGTGCCTCCGAACAGGAGGCCGCGAACCAAGCCGGAGCCGAGGCGGACGGCGTCCTGCAGGACAAAACCCTCGTTCTCACTGGCACGCTCCCCAACCTGAGTCGCACCGACGCCAAAGCGCTGATCGAAGCGGCCGGGGGCAAGGTGAGCGGCAGCGTTAGCAAGAAGACCGACTA
>CAJWLE010000102.1:0-6702 GCA_913042965.1 uncultured Synechococcus sp. | reverse complement strand
TCAATTTTTAAGGACCAATTTTTAGCTGGTTTGTAAATTTAGCTGGAAATAGTTACATAGAGCAGTAGAACAATCCCCATTGATGAAGCGTGTCTGCTCATGTGAGCTCATCCATATCCATCAGGGGCGCTTTGCTGAGGAGGAAGGAATCAAATACAGACAGTTCATCCGGGAAATGTCAATTTTTTTCGGTACGGGGAGGGTTGAAAGGAATGAGTATGAATTGGTTGCTCCGCGACAGATCATTCAGATCAACGGCAGTCCTGTACAGAAACGTCTGGGACACTCTTGTTCATTGCCCCCACCAAGCAGGCTCTGAAACCCAACCTGTTGAAGTCAGCAGCCAGTCTGAGCGATATCGCATGGGGTTAAATCAAACAGATTCAGGCGTCAGCTCCGAGATGTTCGGCATAGGGTCCGGCTTCCCCTCAGCAATGGCGCGAGCACGGAGATAAAACCAGCTCTGGGTTTCGCCTTTGGCTTCCATGCTCTCGGCGATGGACTTCCAGTTGTTGATTTCAGCTTGATCCATGGGAAGAACGAAACAGCACAATGCTGGAAATTGATTGATGCTTCCGCGACCTTTTCGAGTCGTGATGACCGCCACCTGGATCAATCCAGGCAAACAACAGAGTCGCTTTTTGAGCCAGCCCAACCCTCAGTGCAAGGTGCTGGGTGATGACGTTTCCCGAGGCCTGCGCGGCACTGAATCCAGATCGACAGTTGCGGATTTGAAAAGCGAATATGTGCTGGTTCCAGACGGCACCTCTCGTTGGTCCTGCGACGTCGCCTGAAATCGAGCAGCGCCTGGGGCGGGTTGCTGGCCGGAAGTTGGCTGCTGGGGGTGCTGATGCTGCAGCTCCTTTTCGGGCAGCGGCTGGAGCGGCTGCAGATCGAACGCTTAGGCCGGGAATTGGCGCTGAACCTGCGGCTGAGCGAACTGATCCTGGAGCGCTATCCACCCACACTGATCAGCGAGCTGACGGGGCTGGACCTTCAGATCGCGGTGGTGCCGACAGGTCCCAAGCGGCTCGATCAGGCCACGCAACAGCGTGCCGAGGCGCTTCGTCTGGAGCTCTGCGGCCGAATGAACGTCTGCCCGAGAATCCTCCCTGCAGCCCCAAGAGACAACATCGATCGACCGCAAGTGTGGATCGAACTGGTCTCTCCGTTGGAGCCGGTTTGGCTTCGCAGCGAGCTGCCGATGTTGCAAAGTTGGCCACCGGAACCAACGCTGCTTGCACTGGCTCTCGTTGGGGCCATCGTGAGTACTGGCGGCATCTATCTGCTGCTGGAGGTGAAGCGTCCTTTGCAGGTCCTTGAGAAAGGCTTGTCCGACGTCGGCAACACCATCGATCCCGAAAGGCTTCCTGCACAGGGAGCCCCAGAGGTTCAAAGCATCACGCAACGTTTCAACGCCATGCTTCAGCGCCTGGCCATCAATCAGCAGGAACGCTCCACCATGCTGGCCGGCATTGCGCACGACTTAAGGGCCCCGATCACCCGTCTGAGATTCCGCCTGTCGCTTCAGAAACTCCAGGCTGAACAACGAGAGCAGTTCCATGGAGACCTTCAGGCCCTGGAGCGCATCACCGACCAGTTTCTGCTGTTTGCAGGAGAAGGGGATCGGGAACGTCCGGTGGAGTGTCCGATCGATCAATGGTTGGCAGAGGCAGTCGCCGGCCAGCCGAAGGATCAATTGAGGCTGGAGCTCACAGCGATGAACGGCATAATTCGTCCGGTGGCCCTCAGCCGGGCGCTGAGCAACTTGATCGACAATGCCCTGAGCTACGGCGATCCCCCAGTCGTCATTCGCTTAAGGCACAACAACTCACGTGCGCTGATCGAAGTCTGGGATCAGGGGCAGGGAATTCCAGAAGAGCAGTGGCAACGGGCCTTGCAACCGTTTCAACGCATCGATGCAGCCCGTGGTCAGCAAGGTCACTGCGGTCTAGGCCTGGCAATCGTGAGTCAGGTGATGCATCAACACGCTGGAACGGTCAGCTGCCGGCAGGGCAATGGTTGCCCCGGTCGCTTTGCCGTGGTGCTGGAGATTCCTGTGGATGGGACTAAAAAGCCTGTCTTTCTTCAGAAAACCTGATTGGTTCCAACGGAATTGACTAGACGTAGCCAGAACTGTTGTTAAAGCTCTGCACAGGTCATGGGAAAGAAAAACAAAAAGAAGCCTCCAACCGCTGATCACGATATGGGTGCTGTGATGCAGGCCATCGAGCACTACAGCGATGGAGATATCGACAACCGACAGGAGATTCTTGAGGAACTGCATGAAGGCTCCTCCAACAATCACAAACGACTGAATAAAAAGATTTACGAGAAGGAACTGGCGCGGCTGCAGTCAGAGCTGGTCAAAATGCAGTACTGGGTGAAAGCCACAGGCTTTCGCATGATTGTCCTTTTCGAAGGCCGCGATGCAGCAGGTAAAGGAGGTTCGATCAAGCGCCTCACAGAAGCGATGAACCCGAGAGGTTGCCGGGTTGTCGCATTGGGAACGCCTTCTGATCAACAGAAAACCCAGTGGTATTTCCAGCGCTATGTGGAGCACTTTCCCAGTGCTGGAGAGATCGTCATCTTCGACAGGAGCTGGTACAACCGTGCTGGCGTGGAAAGAGTGATGGGTTTCGCCACAGACCAACAGGTGGAAAGTTTTTATGAAACCTGCCCCGAGTTCGAGCGATTGCTCACGAAGGATGGAATTCTGCTGCTGAAGTACTGGTTCTCAATTAGCGACGAAGAACAGGAGAGACGCTTCCAGGAGCGGATCGACAACAAGGAACGTCGCTGGAAACTCAGCCCGATGGATATCGAGTCCCGCAATCGCTGGGTGGAGTATTCCAAAGCGAAAGACATCATGTTCTCTAAAACCCAAATTCCTGAAGCTCCCTGGTTCACCGTGGAGGCCAACGACAAGCGCCGGGCCAGATTGAACTGTCTCAGTCATCTGCTCAGCAAGGTGCCCTACGAAGACATGACACCGAAAGCCATCAAGATGCCGGCACGGCCCAAACAGGGGAACTACAAACGCCCTCCTTTCAACGAACAGTTCTTTGTCCCCAACCACTTTCCATAGACGGATTAAGACTGAAGATTTTTCCAAGTCAGGAAGAATCAAAACTTCTCAGGTTCGAATCAACACAGAGCCCTGCCCCTTCGGCGGGGCTTTTTTAATTGGATCAACATTCAACGTTTGATGCTGCAACTGCAGCATCCACAGCAGCGACAAAATTTGGAAATAAAAAACTCAATAACAAGCGAGGTTCTGATCAATTCCTTCCATACAGGCCAGTCTCTCTGACCAAACTCTCAAAACATCTTGAAAGGCGATCTTTTGCAGTTGGGCATCCAACAAATCAACATGCTGACAACAACTTGAACACAATCACCACAACGAAACATCAAAAAGTCCAGAGGCCAGCCTGAAGAGCTGCTGAGAAAGTCGCCAATCGGGCTTAAGCGGCAGTTGACTGGATCAACTGAATCGATTGCCATGGAACGCCTTGCAGTCACCGGTGCTTCCGGAAAGACCGGCTGGCGGGTCGTGGATGAGGCCCTGCAACGCGGCATGGCCGTGAGGGTGATTGCTCGCCCTGCTTCTGTTCTCCCCCAACCCCTGGCAGAAGCGGAGCGTGAGGGACGTCTGGAGGTGCAGCGGGTTGAACTCAGCGCTGCAAAGGCTTTGCAGCAAGCCCTCAAGGGGTGCACAGCTCTGGTGATTGCCACCGGTGCAAGACCTTCAGTGAATCTCGCCGCACCACTCCAGGTGGATGCCATTGGCGTGCAGGCTCAGGTGAAAGCCTGTGAAGCAGTCGGGTTGAAGCGCGTCATCCTGGTGAGCTCACTCTGCGCTGGACGCTGGCTCCACCCCCTGAACCTGTTCGGATTGATCCTGGTGTGGAAACGGCTCGGAGAGCGTTCACTCCAGAACAGCAGCCTCGATTGGACCGTGATCCGCCCCGGTGGACTCAGTGAGGACGACAGCAGAGCCGACAACGAGGGGATCCTGTTCTCCGGAGCCGACGAGCAGGAAAGCAACAGCATCCCGAGGCGACTCGTTGCTCAGGTCTGCATGGACGCGTTGTTGCAGCCCAATGCCAGCGGTCGAATCATCGAAATCACCAGCTCGAACGATCTGCCCCAGCACAACCTCAGTACCTGGTTGCAATCACAAACGGCGTGAGCCAAGCCAGCTCACCCCCTGATCGATGACCCTCAACATCCAATTTGATCCAGAACTGGGACTCCTGGAGGTGCTACCGGGCAGCCTCAACATTCCCGCAGGCAGCTTCAAACAAAGGGATGACATTCAGACGGTCACCTTCTCAGACGACCTGGAAAGCATCGATTCCAACGCCTTTGCTTCTTGCAAAAACCTGACAACTCTGAATCTGCCTGATTCCCTGAGCAGCGTTGGGAAGGAGGCGTTCTATGCCGCTTTCTCCTTGGAGAGCCTGGTCGTCCCCAATGGAGTGGTGTCCATCGGTGACTACGCCTTTCAGTACGGCCGCAGCCTGCAATCTGTCCACATCGGTGAGGCTGTCACCAGCATCGGGAAGCGGTCTTTCTCAAATGGGTGGGTGCTGAGCGACTTGCAACTGGGGGATTCGTTGACGACCATCGGCGAAAAGGCCTTCTATCGCAGCCCACAACTCCGTGAGGTCAGCATCCCTGACTCGGTGATCCGAATCGGTCACGACGCCTTTGCCGGAACCGGAATCACAACCGTGGTGCTGCCGAGCCACTTTTCGGACAATCCACCCACCGAAGCCTTTGAGCCCGGCACTGTCTTCAGCTACAGGAACGAGGAATCCATCGAGTCTGGTGAACTCACCAATTCAGGCTGGCAATCGCAGAGCAATTCGGGCCTCTGGACCAAAGAGGCCGATCGACTGGATTCTTCAGAAGCGGGTCAGACCATCTCCTGGACCATTGCTGATCAGCAGAAGGTCGACACTCTGCAGGGAGGCGACAGTTTGATCGTTGAGGGGGCAAACAGGCCCGCGCTCACCAACGCTGGAAGCCTGAAGATGAACCGTGGCAAGGATCGTCTCCGTTTCAGTGTTAACGGCCATGCAACGGCACTGGTCAATGAGGGGACGATCAACATGGGGAAAGGTCGCGATCAGATCGACCTTGTGACGGGATTGCTGGCTGGCGAAGGCACGATCAAGCTCGGTCCAGGCAACGACCTGTTCTCCGGCTTCGGCCAACAGGGCTTGCTGAATGGCGGCAAGGGGACTGATCAACTGAGGCTGCCAACGGGTCGCTACGAGCTGCGTCCCGAAGGAAAGCGCTGGCGCATCACCCGAGACGAACGGACCATGGTGATCAGCAACATCGAGACCATTGGCACTCAGCAGACTCCCGAAGGCAGCCTGCTCAGGATCAAAGACTTGGATCAGCCGTCCACCCTCATCGTCGATGAAAGCGGCATCAGCTGGACCTGAATCAACCTAGGCCTCGTCCCATTTCTTCTTGCCATCAAGCAAGTCCATCAGCTCCTGCAGCTTTGCGTTGGTCTCCCGCACGTCTGCAGCATCCGGCATGGTGCTTTCTTCAGCCACAACGGCGTAGTGGTCGCGGCACATGTTGCGCAGTTCCTGCAGGCGCTTCTTCACGATGGCCTTCTTTTCAGCTGCGGTCGCCACGGAGCGCACGTCCTAAAAACTGTGAACCATTTTGCTATGCCGCCGGCAATCAGAAGTATTGCCAGGGGCCTGAGGCATCCACATCGTTCGGTGGAGCATGAATGTCGTCCGGTTCTTCCGTGGTGACACGCCAGGCAGGGACACGGGCATCTCGATAGCCGGGATGCTGAATCAACACTCCCAACGCGGCATCTGTTGTGGCCTGAAAACCACCCACCCAGTGGCTGGACTCATTCAGCCCACCCCTGAACCAGACCCAGCAACGCTCCTTTCGCATGCGCTGATTCTGACGGATCCCTCCCTTGAGTCAGACCGAAAAGGCGTTTAGGTTCTTAGAAGATCCAAAAAAGCAAGGTTTGTCAGAGAACTGGCAAGTAGTGATGCGTTGCATCGCCAGCGCTTTGTTCCTGCTGGCCCATGGTCTGCTTGTGCTCGAGCACATCACCATCGGCACCGCTCTTCATGGAATTGCCGAGTTGTTCCTGGCTCCCTGGGCGGTGCGACACCGCGCTTGGGACATCATTGTGATTGGACTGATCTTCTGTGTGTTCGATCTCTGGGGGACACTGCGACTGCTCAACGGCGTGGCCTAACCCCCCAATCGCTGAATCCAGAACCCGGCCACCTGCCAGCCGGACCAGAGAAAGATCGCGAGAAAAACCCAGTTCAACCAGGCTGGACGCCGGTCATTTTCGAACACTGCTCTTCGAGTCGTGCATTAAGACAATAAGCTTTAGGTATTGGTGTGACACCGGTGTGACAAATCGTTGTTGTGACCTGAGACCGAGATGACCAGCCATCACAACTTGCGCAGAAAGATCGCACCGATATGCGAGCGAAAGATGGATACAGTCGCAGCAAGTATCAGCTATGGAGAAAACGACAACGAAGCGCAGAATGCATTAACTAGACACAAAACTGTCTGAAAACAAAGTTTTTTACTTGCGCAACTGCCTTTTTCTTTTTTTAAGCACGTATTCAAAGCATAATAATTCAATCATAGCAATTATTGGCGGAGCATCTTCTGTCCGATGGCAGA
>CAJWLE010000101.1:0-6818 GCA_913042965.1 uncultured Synechococcus sp. | reverse complement strand
ACGGCACCTTCGAAGTGCCTCAGGAAGCCTATGACCAGTTCCGTCAGGCCATTGATCGTGGCGCCAGCCTCGAAGCCGAGTGGAACCAGACGTTGGCCACTTACCGCACCCAATTCCCCGGTGAAGCCGCCGAATTCGAGCGGATGCTGCGGGGTGAGCTGCCCGAGGGTTGGGACAAGGACCTACCCACAGCTGGCCCGGACGACAAAGGTCTTGCGACCCGGAAGCACTCCCAGATCTGCCTGGGTGCCCTCGGCCCCAACCTGCCGGAACTGATCGGTGGCTCCGCCGACCTCACCCACTCCAACTACACAGACATCAAGGGCGAAACAGGGTCCTACCAGCCGGAAACCCCTGAGAAGCGTTATCTGCACTTCGGTGTGCGCGAGCACGCCATGGCGGCAATCCTCAACGGCATCGCATACCACAGCAGCGGCCTGATTCCTTACGGCGGCACCTTCCTGGTCTTCGCGGACTACATGCGCGGTTCGATGCGTCTGTCTGCCCTGAGTGAGCTTGGTGTGATCTATGTGCTCACCCATGATTCCATCGGTGTGGGCGAGGACGGACCCACCCACCAGCCGATCGAGACCATCCCATCTCTGAGGGCCATACCTGGGATGCTGGTGTTCCGACCCGGCGATGCCAACGAAACCAGCGGTGCTTACAAGCTGGCGATTGAGAACCGCAAACGCCCAAGCGCTCTGTGCCTCAGCCGACAGGGCATGGCCAACCAGGCCAACTCCTCGATCGCGAAAGTGGCCAAGGGGGGCTATGTCCTCGAGGATTGTGACGGCACACCTGAACTGATCCTGATCGGCACCGGCACCGAACTCGACCTTTGTGTACAGGCCGCCAAGCAACTCACCGCTTCCGGCAAGAAAGTCCGCGTGGTGTCCATGCCCTGCGTGGAGCTGTTCGATGAACAAAGCGATGCCTACAAGGAGGAGGTCCTCCCGAATGCTGTGCGCAAGCGCATGATTGTTGAAGCTGCTGAGTCATTTGGCTGGCACCGCTTCATTGGCCTCGACGGCGACAGCGTGACCATGAACCGCTTCGGTGCTTCAGCACCCGGCGGCACCTGCCTCAAGGAGTTCGGATTCACCGTCGAGAATGTGGTGGCCAAAGCCAACGCCCTGCTCGGCTGAACCAGGTTTTGAATCTCTGAACTTTGACCCTCTGCTTCGGCAGGGGGTTTTTTGTGTCCATGAAAAACCGGCTCTTCCGATGGAGAGCCGGCGTGTTGGTTCATGTTTTGCCGAAAGGCCTCAGTCCGCCTTGTCGAGCTTCACCGGGGTCAACTCAGCCGCACCGCCCTTGGATGCAAGGGCCTGTTCCAGCCCTTCAAGATCTTGATCGGTGATCTTGGTCTGCATCGGACAGTGCTTGGGCCCGCACATCGAACAGAACTCTGCCTGCTTGTAGATATCAGCGGGGAGCGTCTCATCGTGATACTGCTTGGCCCGCTCAGGATCCAACGACAGCTCAAACTGACGATTCCAGTCGAAGGCATAACGGGCGCGACTCAGTTCATCATCACGATCACGGGCTCCCGGGCGATGACGGGCAATGTCAGCCGCATGGGCAGCGATCTTGTAGGCAATCAAGCCCTCACGCACATCCTCTGCATTGGGAAGACCCAGATGCTCCTTGGGAGTCACGTAGCAGAGCATCGCCGTGCCATGCCATCCAGCCATCGCCGCACCAATGGCTGAGGTGATGTGGTCGTAGCCGGGAGCGATGTCGGTGACCAGGGGACCGAGAACGTAGAAGGGCGCCTCGTTGCACTCCTCCATCTGCTTCTTCACGTTGAACTCAATCTGATCAAGCGGCACATGTCCGGGACCCTCCACCATCACCTGGACGTCGTGCTTCCAGGCACGACGGGTGAGTTCTCCGAGGGTCTTCAGTTCAGCGAGCTGGGCCGCATCGGAGGCGTCATGCGTACAGCCGGGACGAAGTGAATCCCCAAGCGAAAAGGTGCAGTCGTAACGCTTGAAGATCTCGCAGATGTCGTCGAATCGGGTGAATAGCGGATTTTGACGATGGTGATACAGCATCCACTGGGCCAGGATCCCGCCACCGCGACTGACAATGCCGGTGATGCGACCCTTCACCTTGGGCAGGTGCTCAATCAGCAGCCCGGCGTGGATGGTCTGGTAGTCAACGCCCTGCTGGCAGTGCTTCTCAATGATGTGGAGGAAGTCGTCCTCGTCCAGCTTTTCAATCGAGCCGTGGACACTCTCCAGCGCCTGGTACACGGGCACCGTTCCAATCGGCACCGGAGAAGCATTGATGATGGCCGTCCGCACCTCATCGAGATTGACCCCTCCAGTGGAGAGATCCATCACCGTGTCGGCGCCATACTTCACCGCCAACTTCAATTTGTTCACCTCTTCAGCTGCGTCGGAGGCGTTGGGGGAGGCGCCGATGTTGGCGTTCACCTTGCACGTGCTGGCAATGCCGATCGCCATCGGCTCGAGATTGGTGTGATTGATGTTGGCCGGGATGATCATGCGGCCCCGCGCCACCTCCTCCATCACCAAGGTCTCAGGCAGGTTTTCCCTCCTGGCCACATAGACCATTTCCTCGGTCACCAGACCCTGACGGGCGTAGTGCAACTGGGAAACATTGGTCTGGCCCCTGCGGGATTCAACCCAAGAAGAACGCATGATCCATTGCGCGTGTGGATGACCAGGAGCCGGCCGGTCGACCGTGGATCACGTTGCTTCACTTCCCTGGCGCCGGCATGACCCGGATCAGGTTCAGAGGGTGTGATCTCAGCCCTTACTGACGGATGTCAGCTTGGGCACCCCTAGTGGTGCTGAATAACTAGCAACGGTTTTGGAAAAAAACTTTCAGCTGGCCTGCAGCCCATTCAGTGCTGCGGCCACCACACGGTGATCCCTGTCCTGCTGCAGGGGCTGCAGCAATGTTCTGGCCTGCTCACCGATCGTCTGCCCATCGCCCTCGCGCACCAAACGCCCAAGGATTTCGGCGCCACTCACCCGCACGGTGCCATCAGCAGCGGCAATCGCCATGGTGGCGAGCTCCAGTAACCAACTCAAGGCAATCTCTGGCTGCTCGGCAAAAGCCGAAAGAATGCTGCAACGCACCAACCAGGCTTCATCGCCAGCAAAAGCATCCCGAAGCAGGGGCCAGGACCGTTCCACGCCGTAACTGGCCAAAGCATTGGCTGCCTCCGCACGCACGTTGGGATCGTCATCGGCACTCAGCAGCCGGCTCAACACACTCCAGCCCTGTTCATTGCGTTTGTAGCCCAGACCACTGCAACTGAGCGATCGCACCAAAAACGGCTTCTGCTCCGTACCCAGCACCAAGAGCGGTACGGCTACATCGTCCTCGAGAAAACGAAGCTCAGTCAGAGCTGGCATGGCCTGCACAGGATCACCGCTGACGATGGCCTGCCGTAATTGCTCAGGATCAGGACGATCAGACACAGGCACAGCTGTCGGGCCTACCAGGATCAACCATCTGACAACCGATCGTGGTCAGAGCTGCTTCTGACGGCTGGCTTGCAGAGCCTCAAGCAGGCGGCCCCGATGACGTCGCCGGCCCACTGCAGCACTGATGATCAACCCTGAACCCACCAACAGGGGAGGCAGAGCCTGCGATCGCTCTCGTCCCTCACGATGCTGCACAGCCACAACGGCCAGCACGATCAGCAATGGCGCTGCAAACGAAGCCAGCAATGGAAGCCAATGCTTCATCGGGCTTGTCGGTCATCCATCCAAGCCAGCACAGTCGCCGCCAACACCTTGACTCCCACTTCCAGGGCCTGCTCATCGGGTTGAAAGCGGCAGTGATGAAGAGGTGCACAACCCTCATCCCCGGCGACCCCCAGGCGGAGCATGGTGCCGGGCACGTCGCGGAGCAATTCAGCGAAATCCTCGGCCCCCAGCGAAGGCTGTTCCACCTGCACAACGCAATCCGACCCAAGACGCTCCACGGCACAGCGTTCCATCAGGTCAGTCAACGCCACGTTGTTCTCCACAGGGGGAGCGATGCAGCGGTAATGAACCTGGGCGGACCCGCCACCGCTGCTGCAAATGGCTTGAACGGTCTCGTCGATCCACCCCGGCAACGTTGCATGCAACTGAACATCCAGACAGCGCACGGTCCCTAGCAGACGCACCCGATCCGCAATCACGTTGAAAGCCCGACCACCTTCCACCTTGCCGAAACTGATCACCACAGGCTGCAAGGCATCGAGACGGCGAGCGATGGACTGCTGCAACTCGGTGATCACCCGCGCCGCAAGCCAAATGGCATCCACCGCCTGATGGGGCCGGGCCCCGTGCCCCCCCTCTCCCTGCACCTGGATCTCGAGCTCACCAGCAGCGGCGGTGAGGCAACCTCGACGGATGCCAACGGTGCCTGCTGAAAGATTCGGCACCACGTGAACACCGAACAGGGCATGGAGACCATCGGTCGCCCCTGCATCCCGCATCCAAACGGCTCCCTGTGCGAGCTCTTCAGCGGGCTGGAACAACAGCCGCACACGACAGGGCAACTCCGCTGCAGCACCCAACAGCCTGGCCACCCCAAGACCGATACAGGTGTGCAGATCATGTCCACAGGCATGCATCACGCCCTGGCGGGTGGAGGCATAGGGCAATCCGGTGAGCTCCTCAACGGGCAGAGCATCCATATCCACCCGTAATCCCACTGTGGGGCCCTGCTCCGGGCCCAGTTCAGCCACGACACCTGTTCGGCCAACAGCTTCCTGAACCCGCCATCCGGCAGCCCTCAGCTCTCCAGCCACCAGGGCCGCCGTCTGATGTTCCTCACCACTGAGTTCAGGATGCGCATGCAAATGACGCCGTAGCTCAATTAACTCGGGCAGCTCCTGAGCCAGGCGATCGAGAAGGCTCATCCATCCTCCAAAGCCAAAAATGCCATCAGCTGCCGCGTTGGCTGCGGTGGCCAGCGGCGCACCTCCAAGAGCCAGTCCCTCTGGCGGTAGCGGGGATCCAGCCCCGCCGCCGCCGCCCAATGGCTTTCAGCCTCACCCGAAGCGCCGCGCTGCCAGAGAAGACCGCTCAAAGCTGCACGAGCATCAGCAAACAGGGGGTAGCGGCGGATCAACTTGCGCAGCTCCACCTCTGCCCCACTGAGATCCTCCTCCTGCCAAGCAGCCAGGGCCGCACTGGATCGGGCCATGGCAAATCCAGGCTGAGCATCAGCGGCACGGCTGTACAACTCCAGAGCCTGACTCCAGTTCCCCGTTGAGCCACGAACGTTGCCCAGGTTGTAGAGAGCCGAGGCATCGTCAGGATTGCGCTCAAGAATCCAGAGGTAATCGGCAGCCGCGGCCGACCAATCCTTGAGGGCCTCTTCCGCAGTGCCGCGATTGAGATGGGGGTCGGCCTCCTCAGGAGCCAGCTCGATCGATCGGGTCTGATCGGCGATCGCACCCTGCAGATCTCCAAGGCCGAGTCGCACATTGCCGCGGTTGCTCAGGGCAGCCGCATCGTTGGGTGCCTGATCCAGCACCAGGTCCCAGAGCGGCAAAGCCTGAACGAAATCACCGCTCTGGCTTGCCTTCAGCGCTCGGTTGTACAAGCCCTCAAGCGTCTCGGCTGCTGCAGCCGATGGCCAGAACAACACCAGGGCAAGGCAAGCAGCAAGCCAACGTCGGATCATGCAGCCTCCGTCAGATGAATCCGCGCCGCATCGGTGAGCATGCGACCCCTCGGTGTGCGAACCAGCAGACCTTGCTGCAGCAAAAAGGGCTCCACCACTGCTTCGAGCGTGGTGGGGTCCTCACCCAGAGCAGCGGCCAGGGTCTCAAGGCCCACAGGCCCGCCCCCGTGCTGTTCCATCAGAAATGTCAGCAAACGCCTGTCAGCGGCATCCAATCCACGGTGATCGACGCGATGCATGCTCAGGGCCTTGGTGACCAGATCGGCATCAATCCGCTCATCCTGTCCCTGAACAGAAGCCACATCACGAACCCGACGCAGCAGACGATTTGCGATCCGTGGGGTTCCGCGACATGAGCCTGCAATTCCCGCGCAAGCCTCAGGAGTGAGGCTCACCTTCAACAGATCCGCCGTGCGCGCCACGATCGCCTCCAGATCTTGCTGGCTGTAGAACTCAAGCCGCTGAATCAGACCGAAGCGATCGCGCAACGGTGAACTGAGGGACCCCGCCCTGGTCGTGGCACCGACCAGGGTGAAAGGCGGCAGATCGAGGGTCCGGCTTCTTGCGGTACTCCCCTTGCCAACGGTGAGATCCAGCCGGCGATCCTCCATAGCGGGATAGAGAAGTTCCTCAGCGACTCTGTTCAGGCGATGGATCTCATCGATGAACAGCAGTTCACGAGGCTGAAGATTCACCAGCAGTCCCACGATGTCGCGTGGGCGCTCTAAGGCCGGGGCACTGGTGATCCGACATTGAACCCCCAGTTCCTCGGCCAGCACGAGGGCCATCGTGGTTTTGCCGAGACCTGGTGGGCCGTACAACAACACATGATCGAGGGCCTCGCCTCGCCCCTGAGCCGCCTGCACCGCAATGCCAAGCACCTGTTTCAGCTCGGACTGACCGATGTAGTCGGCCAGCTTCCGCGGGCGGAGACCTTCATCGGCTCGGGCCGTCGCCTCCTCGGGCGTTGGCTGAGTGTCCAGCACCCGCTCTGGACGGGGCTTGGAAGAGCCGGCGTTGGAGGACACGATCGCCATGCGGGCAGGGTACCCAGCTCTGGATAGGGTCGGGAGACGTTTGAACTGCCATGGCCAAAGGAGGAGCGAAAAAGGCCGCCGCCGCTGCAGCCCGGGCCGCCGCAAATCGGATGC
>CAJWLE010000100.1:0-7058 GCA_913042965.1 uncultured Synechococcus sp. | reverse complement strand
CAGATGTGGTTGCCGCGTTCACCTGAGGATGACGGGCCAACGTCACTGCGACGGCTTTGGCCAGCAGGGCCGTCATCGTGACGCCCTTTGGTTTCACCTGCTTGTAAAAGGCGTCGAGCTTGTCGGTGGTGATGGTGTAGCCGACGCGGAAGCAAGGCACAGCCAGGCTTGCCTCCATGTTGCGGTTGACCGCACCCTGGAGCGTGTTGAACGGCACGGTCTCACCAGGACGGCCAAAGCTGTTGCCGGCAGGAGCTGAGGGTGCACTCCCCGATGCTGGCGCAGGTGCACCAGTGGCAGCAGCTGTTGTTCCTTCAGCAACGCGCGGAACGGAAACGGGTTGTCCACCCGCCAGCTGAACGTCCTCAGCCTGGATGCGGCCATGGGGCCCGCTCCCACGCACCGTGGCCAGGTCAACGCCCAGCTGGGTGGCCAGCTTCTTGGCCCTTGGGCTGGCAATGATGCGGCCATCGTTGATCACCGGCGCCGCAGAGCCCGTTGCTGAAGGAGCAGGGGCCGGAGCGGGTCGGGGGGCTGGAGCCGACGGAGCTGTGACAACCGCAGCAGGGGTCGGTTCAGGAGACGTGGCCGGAGCTGGCGCGGACTGAGCGGGCGTGGATGAAGCGGGCGAGCTTGGAGCCTTGGCCTGGGCATCAGCGATCTCGGCTTCGGTCTCGACGATCAAACCGATCGTCTCGCCCACTGGAGCCGTACTGCCTGCCGGCATCAGAACAGCTGCGAGATAGCCGTCCTGAAAAGACTCCACGTCCATATCCGCTTTATCGGACTCCACCACCAGCACGGACTCTCCGCGACCCACCTTGTCGCCGGGCTGCTTCAGCCACTCGACAATCTTGCCCTCCGTCATGGTGGAGCTGAGGGCAGGCATGAAGATGTCGTGGGTCGCCAAAACCGTCTCCGAAGGACCGATTAATTGACTTTACGAGTCGGCTGAAGAGTCCTTATCAGCTTCTTCCATCGACTGGACGACACCGTCCTTCACAACGATGGAGACCTGCATCTTCTGCACAAGATTGTCACCCACTTTCAGCTCACAGGTGCTCTCCAGCTGACCCTGCTCCACGATCTGGTCCATCTCAAGCTCGCGAACCTGGGCCTGCTGCTGCAACAAGTTGCGCTTCTGCTCTTCCAGCTCGGATCTCTTTCCAGCCACCTGCTGCTGGATGTTGGCCACCTGCTCCTGAACCCTGGGATCCAGCGGATTAGCACTCTGACGACGCACCTGTTCCACCACCTGCTGGCCTTCCTGCTCCAGCTGAGCCAACTGCTGATCAGCCGCAGCGATGCCATTGCTGATTTCACGCTCGGCTTCTTCCTTCCAGGTTGGTGTCACCACGGCGCGCACGGTGATCGGACGCTTGATGGTGAGTGAGGTGACGTCAGCCATAGAAAAACCACAATGCTGAGAAGGGTGTCAGGCGAGGCTCCTGCGGTCAATCGCCGGAGAACCGGCCTTGCAAGCGGCCTTCAACCTCCGTAGAAACCCTCGATCAACACCGAATCACGGGCAGTGATCCGATCACGACGCTGTTTGAGCGTCTGTGTGAGCAGGCCGTTTTCAATGCTGAACGGCTCCACCAACACCACACCAGCCAACCGTTCATCGCCACGGGCCCCGGTGCGCTGCTTCAACAACCGATTGCACTCCCGCATCAGCAACCGCAGCAGTGCCGGATCACCGGGGCTTCCGCCAAGGTCTGTTCCCACATCCAGGTCTTGCGTCGTTGCCCAGGCAAGAATCGCCTCCGCGCGCGGCACGATCAATGCCCCGAGCTGACGCTGGTCCTGGCCCACCAGCATCACCTGCTCAATTAACGGGCTGGCCACGAGAGCTTCCTCCAGAGGTCCTGGTTCGATGTTCTCGCCACTGCTGAGCACAATCGTGTCCTTGGCGCGACCGGTGAGCGCCACCGATCCATCCGGCAACAACATGCCCAGGTCACCGGTATCAAACCAGCCATCGGAATCCAGCACTTTCTCGGTTGCCTCCGGCTTTCCCAGGTACCCCCCCATCACCTGCGGCCCACGCACCAGAACCAGGCCTCGCTCGCGGTACCCGAGAGCCACTCCCGTGTCAGGGTCAACGATGCGGAATTCGGTGCCCGGCATCGGCAGACCGGAACTGCCGCGAATATTGCGCCAGGGTCTGCGGCAGCTGATCACAGGGCTGGTTTCCGTCAGGCCGTAGCCCACCAAAAGCTCAATTCCAACGGCTTCGAAAAAGGCATCGATGTGTGGGGCGATGGCACCGCCACCACTGATCGGATAGGCGAGTTGTCCGCCGCTGAGCTGACGACGCAATTTGGGCCAGATCAGAGCTGAAGCCAGTGCATGCAGCGGCCAGCGGATGGCTGCTGCTGCTGCACCCTGCACCCGCGCCAGTGACGACTCGGCATCCAGCATCAAGCCACGGGCCCGTCGCAGTGCCAGGCGTTGAGCCGCACTGTTCTTCAACGCTGCACGCAGAAGTCGCTGGCGGGACGGAGGAAACGTCTTGAGCACGTCCTCAAACCCGGCCTGTACCGACTCCCATAACCGCGGCACCGTGGCCATGGCAATCGGCTGAACCCGAGGCAGATCTTTCTTGAGCTGCTTGATCGTTGTGTAGGTCTGCGTGCAGGCGCAGGACAGGAAGTAGTAGCTGGCGCTGCGCTCGTAGGCATGCCAGATGGGGAGAACGCTGAGCACCGGAGACCCCGGCGCGGGATAGGCCACACAGGCCAGCGAGCGCATCTGATGAAGGAGATTGGCGTGGGTGAGCGGAACTCCCTTGGGCTGACCCGTTGTTCCTGAGGTGTACAGCAGTGTGGCGAGCTGCTGGCGGCCATGGCTCGAGCTGAGGGAAGGCTGACCGACCGCAGATTTCAGAAACGGCTCCCAGCCAACAACACCTTCAACAGGGTCCCCTTCCAGCAGCAGCACGAACCGAAGCCTTGTGCGCTGCTGCGGTGTTAAGGCCAGACGCTCCAGCAGGGCAACGTTCTGAACCACCAGAGCTGTGGCCCGGCAATCGTCAAGGATGTAACGCAACTCCTCCACAGGAGCCGATGCACCGCGAACAGCGTCCGCGGCGCCCGCTCGCATCAGGCCCTGGTCCGCCACCAGCCAGCGTGGGCTGTTCTCTGCGAACAGAGCCACAACGTCGCCGTTCTGAACACCGGCGCGCCGAAACGCCACCGCAGCAATGGCAATCCTTTCGGCCAGCTCACCAAAACTGAACCGTTCCGGATGCGCCGCATGGGGGGCATCCACAGCAATGGTGCTGCCGTGGTGATCGGCGAGCCAGGGCCAGACAGCATCCACGCTGTCGAGGCTCTGAACGTAGGAATGGCGCTGCAAAGCCTGCTGTTCGCGGGCACAGGGTCTCCAGCTGGCCGTCATCCGGACTTTGTGGTGGTTGTGCTCAGGCCTATCACGCTTCTTCGGACCAGACCAGACCAAATCGTGCAGCGATGGCGTCCCGGAGCAACGGCTGAACCTCTGCCGGAAGCAGCCCGGGCAACCATTCGGCAAGGCATCCCACCGAGCGTCCCTCCAACCCGCAGGGGGTGATCTGAGCAAATCCATTCAGATCGCAGGAAACGTTTAGAGCCAGTCCGTGTTGCGTGATCCAGCGCCGGCTTCCCACTCCGATCGCCGCCACCTTGCGGTTGTCGAGCCAGAGCCCGGTGAAGCCGGGCAGGCGTTGGCCGTGAAGTCCAAGCTGAGCCAAAACATCAATCAACACCTGCTCCAGCTGGCGCAGGTACCAGTGCAGATCCGTCTGATGCCGATGCAGATCAAGCACCAGGTAGGCCACCAGCTGTCCGGGGAGATGGTGGGTCACTTCTCCACCACGATCAATGCGATGCAGCGGCGCCGGAGGCCGGGCGGGGTCGAAATGCAGATGCTGGGTGCTGGCCCCGCGGCCGAGCGTGTAACAAGGCGGATGCTGCAGCAACCACACTGCGGCAGGGGCTTTAGCGTCATCCAGCAGTCGTTGCTGCCAACGTCGCTGGGCGATCCAGGCCTGTTCAAACGGCACCAGACCGGATGTCTCAAAAAGAATTGCGGAATCGGGGTGTGCCAAATCGCCAGCCGCACCTAACTTGCCGATAACAACCGGCACAGGAGTGACGCATGAAGTTGCTGATCCATGGTCGCAACCTCGAGATCACGCCGGCGTTGAGGGATTACACCCAAACCAAGCTCGAAAGGGCCACCCATCATTTCGGTGATGCGGTGCGAGAGGCGGATGTCCATCTTTCCGTGGCTCGCAATCCGCGGGTGCCCCAGCAGACCGCTGAGGTGACGGTGTTCGCCAATGGAACGGTGATCCGGGCCCAGGAGCGCAGCGAGAACCTCTACGCCAGCATCGATTTGGCTGCTGGAAAATTGGCGCGGCAGTTGCGTCGCTGGAAGGAACGACACAGCGATCACCACCACAGCCATGGCCACAGCGCCTCAAACACCCCCAGCACCGATGCACTCAGCGACGACAGCCAGGTGGATGGTTCGCTGCTGGATGGCCGTCAGGCTGAACTCCCCGACCCCGGCGTGCGTCGCAAATACTTCGAGATGCCGCCGATGGATCTTGGGGAAGCCCGGCAGCAGCTGGATCTGATCGACCATGACTTCTACTTGTTCCGCGACCGGCAAAGCGGCGAGCTCCAGGTGATCTATCGCCGCAACCACGGGGGCTATGGCGTGATTCAGGCTCGGGAATGATTCACCGCTGAGGCATGGCTGAACGCCCGAAGGAGCTTCCCGACCTACCGCAACGGCTTGATCAGGCCATCCTCGATCCACTGCTGACGAAGGAACAGCTGTTGGACATGTGCGATGCGGGCCGTCAAGAGGCGGTCCGAGCCATCTGCACCACGCTTCCACAGCTGCCGGTGCTGAGAGACCGGCTGGGTCGCAGCGATGACGGTCCTCGACTGATCGCAGTGATCGGATTCCCCTTCGGTGCGATACCAGCCGAGCTCAAACATGCCGAGGCCGAGTGGGCAGCTGCCCACGGTGCGCAGGAACTGGATGTGGTCCCCGATTTTCATTCGCTAGCAAACAACGAAGCCAACCGGTTCTCAGAGGAATTAGCAGGACTCTGCGAGTTGGGGCTGCCGGTGCGAGTGGTGCTCGATATGGCTCGCCTGACGGAAGAGCAGTTGGGCCTGGCCGTGGAAGCATCGATCGACGCCGGTGCCAGCGGCCTTCAAACCAGCAATGGCTTTGGACCTGCTTGCCATCCCGATCAGGTTCAGCAGCTGAAGGCCCTGTGCCGCAACCGCTGCGGCATCAAAGCTGCAGGGGGGATCCACAGCCTGGAGTTGGTGGTGGAGCTCGTGGAGGCAGGAGCCGACCTGATCGGCACCACGTCCGCTCCACAATTGGTGCAGGCCCTGCGGCGGCCGGCGGGCTGAATGGCGGAACGTCGATTGGAGGGACTGGCCCTCAAGGTGGGTCCCCTGGGCGAACACGACAGGCTGCTGAGTTTCCTCAGCGAATCCGAGGGGGTCACGCGGCTGGCGGTTCCGGGCGCCCGCCGGCCGAGGAGCAGCCTGGCGGCTGCAGCCCCGCTCACCCTGTTGCAGCTGCAGGTCGGAGGCCGCAGTGGCCTGCCCCGGGTCCGACAACTGCGGGTGCTGCGCAGCTTCTCCGAACTGGGCCGGCAACTGGAATCTTTATCTGCGGCTCAGGCTCTCTGCGACATCTGCCTGCAAATCGCGGCCCAGGATCCGGTGGAGGGGCTCCTGAGGATGTTGCTGCTGCATCTGGAGCGGCTCGAAGAACGCGCGCAGAGTCCAGACCTGGTGCTGGCAAGCACGGTTCAGGCCTGTGTGCACTTACTCACCCTTGGCGGCTATGGACTGCCAATGCAGACCTGCTGCCTGAGCGGCAACCCCCTCGATCCACCACTGGGGCAATGGGAGTGGCGTTGCAGCCTGTTGCCTGAAGATGGCTTCGCCATCGGTGCCCAGCCCGGTGCCGCCATGACGATGAACCCCTCAGAACTGGCGCTGCTGCAACGGCTCACCCGCCCCGACATACCGCGACGACGCGATGGAGAGCTCATGGGTCCTCAAGCGGCATGGCTGCGGCTGCTGGCTGTTGTGGAGCGTTGGATCGGCGTGCATCTGAACCGACGCAGTCGGGCCCTAGCGATGCTTCGCGAATCACTGCTCGCAGGCGCATGAGCCAACATGGCCACGACGCCCTCCCCCCTTGAGCGGACCGACCCTTTCCTCACCCGAACCCGCCCTGCCCACAGGGAGCAATCCCGAGGGCAGCAGAGGCCTCCAGGCTGTTCTGCAACTTCGGGACTTTCGCAAGCTCTGGTTAGGCCAGATCTTCTCTCAGCTGGCTGACAAGTTCTACATCGTGCTGATGGTGTTCCTGATCGATCAGCACCTGCTGCTGATGGGAGACGGCACCGGGGTTCTGGCTGATATGGCCTCCGGATACGGACTGGACATCAGCACCCGCACCAAAGTGATCACACTGTTGGCCACGGGGATCTTCGTGGCCAACACCATTCCCGCCATGGTGCTGGGCACGGTGGCCGGCGTCTGGGCAGACCGCTGGCCGAAACGCCGAGTGATGGTGGCCTCCAACGCCCTGCGCGCCCTGATGGTGTTGTTCGCACCCCTTTGCCTCTTACCGGGTCCCACCTGGCTGGGGCTCCCCTGGGGCTACTGGGGGCTCGTGGGCATGACCTTGATTGAGTCAATCCTCACCCAGTTCTTCGCCCCCGCTGAACAAGCCACCATTCCCCTCGTGGTGCCAAGGCAGCACCTGCTGGCCGCCAACTCGCTCTATCAGGCCACCAGCATGGGAGCGACGATTCTGGGCTTCGCACTGGGCGAACCGATCCTCAGAGCACTGCATCACGGTCTGCTGGGAATCGGCATTGATGGAGGGGAATTTCTTCTGTTGCCGGTTTGTTACGGCCTGGCGGCTGTCAGCATCACGCGTCTGAGCCTTGAAGAGGCTCCGAAACCCCGATCCACCACATCGGTGTGGACGGAAATCGGCGAGGGACTTCAGGTGCTGAAACA
>CAJWLE010000099.1:0-7058 GCA_913042965.1 uncultured Synechococcus sp. | reverse complement strand
CGGAACTGGCCAGGGCCCGACTCGAAACCAACGCCGAAGGAATGCTGCTGGCCCGCGTGGATGGCTCCCAGGCGTCCTCCAGGATCGGCTCGCTGCAGAGGGCCGATCTGCTGTTGGAACTGCCGGCCGATGCCGGATCACTGAAAGCAGGGACACACCTCTGGGCCCAGGTGATCCGGCGGCGGATCTTCTAAGCGGCGGCAGGTCGAAAACAGCATCGCTCCCACCTGGTGAGATGTCCCAGCGCATCAAAATGAATGCTGATCTGCTGAAACAGCTCAGCAGCGAGACGTCCACCGATCTCCAGGCTGAAAGCCGCCTCCGGAAGCACACTGGGCACTGAGAACACCAAACCGTCGGGCATCACCGCTGAGCAATCGTTGTGAAGCAGTTGATGGGGGTCAAGCGTCCCGGGCGAGGCGTATTCAACCGATGCCTGCGCCCCGGGCTGCGGTCGCAGAATCTCCCGCTGGCCGGTCCAGCCCCGCAAAGGTTGCAGCAAGGCCTCAGGTGTCCCGCACTCGGGACGGTCGGGTTCGGGGTTGGAGCTGTTCTGACAGCGAAAGCCCACCGCTCCGACGCGCTGCAACTGCCAGCGACCGTTCAGCGGTTCCCAGAGCAACACCAGCATCGATCGAGATCGACCGCAGAACAGGTTGATCTCATGGCCGAAGCGTGAGCGCTCCGCATCCAGCCCAAGGCTGGACTGACCACCCGCACCCTGAAATTGCCAGCAAACGCCACCGGCGTTGTACGTCGCTCGGCTGATGGGGTATGTGGCCTTGCCGCCGGGGGCAAACGCCAGACCAGACCCATCCCAGACCCCGTGGTCGTCATCGGTAAAGGAAATCGCATAGGTGGTGGGATCAATCCGCCGCGCGGGAACCCGTAGGTCGAGACGATTGCTGCCGTCCCGCTCGAACCAATGGCCGCATCCTTGCCAGCGACCAGCAAAATTCCGGCGATTCAGGGCCCATTGATCAGTCATCTCCATGACGACATCAAACAGTCGATCTCCTTAGGGTCGCCGCCAGCAGCGAGCTCAGCCATGAACCTGACCATCATTGGCTGCGGTTATGTGGGCCTGGCCCTGGCTCAGCGGCTGCAGCCGAGGCGACCGCAGCTGAGGCTGACGCTGACCACCACCAGCAATGAGCGACGGGAGGAGCTCACTCCCCTCGCCGATCGGGTTCAGATGTGCGACGCCACCGAGCCAACCCAACTGCTGGAGGTCCTGCGGGACTGCAACAGCGCCGTGTTCTGCCTCGCTCCGAAGGGAAATCGCCAGGTGGATGCCAACGGTTACCACCACACCTTCGTCGACAGCTTCACCTGCCTCAAGTCGCTGTTGCCACAGCTGCCCAATCTGCAGCAGATCCTCTACACGGGCAGTTGCTCGGTGTACGGCGATGCCCAGGGTGACTGGGTCGATGAACAGACCACTCCAGAACCGGGCGCCGGCCATGGAGACGTTCTCTGGCAAAGCGAGCAACTGCTCACCGGCATCCAGGATCGACAGGTGTGCATCCTGCGACTGGGGGCACTGCACGGCCCCGGCCGTGATCTCGATCGCCGCTTACGCGGACTCGCCGGACTGGAACGCCCTGGCAGCGGAAGCTCATTCAGTCACTGGATTCACGTGGATGACGCGGCCGGTGCCTTGGAAGCAGCCCTCGATGGCGAATGGACCGGCGTGGTCAACGTGGTTAACGACGAACCGATCCGACTGCGCGATCTTGTGGCCAAGAGCTTGAGCCGCCAGGGTCTGGCACCGGTGCGTTGGCTTGGAGAACAGGAGCCGCAGCCGGAGGGACGCCGGATCCGCAACAGGCGACTGAAACAGCTGGGGTATCGACTGCAGCACCCGACGCTGGATCAAAGCGGGGTGTTCTCCTCCAGCCAGATGCCCTGATCAGCGCACCACTCCCGCTTCCAGAACGGAGCGTGATGCTTGAGCTGCTCCAACAGCGCTGCTGAGCAGCGCTGTGCCGCCCCCCGCCGATCCGCCTGAACCGCCACGAGCACAATCGGCTCCCCTGGTATGAGCCGTCCCACCCGGTGAAGCACCAGCATTGCTCCGGCTCCATGCTCCCGCTGCAACTGAACGGCCATCCGTGTGATCTGGCGTTCGCACAATCCCGGGTAATGCTCCAGCTCGAGGGCCTGCAATGGACGACCATCCATGGCCGTTGAACGCACGCGACCAACGAACACCGCCGCCGCCGCTGCATGAGCAGACCATTGCGCAAGCTCCTGCCAGGGATCAAAGCCGGCCAAGCGGATTTCCACATGGATCAACCCCACGGTTCAACCTCCGGTGAACGGAGGAAGGAAGGCCAGTTCATCACCAGCCTGCAGGGGCTGGTCAGCATCCACCAGCTCTTGATTCACGGCGATGCTGATGCCCTGAAGGGACCCGAGCTCCAGGAGATTCCAGACAGCCCTTGGGGTGGCGTAGTCCGATGACCAAGACAGAGAGCGCTCGCTCCAACCAGCCCTTTCACGCAACGACGCGAACAACAACACCTGCAGCACCCGGACCGACGCGGCTCTGGCGGTTCTAGCGTCCGGAGCCGTCGCAGTTGTGCCGTGGGCCTTGCCATCGCACTGCTAACCATCTCCGATACCCGCACTCTCGCGGACGATGCCAGTGGCAATCAGCTGCAACTATGCCTCGAGCAAGCGGGTCATCGGTTAAGTGAGCGAATGCTCTGTGCGGATGACCGGTATCAGATCCGCGCTGAGCTAAGCCGCTGGATCGCCGACCCAAGCGTCGATGTGGTGATCACCAGCGGTGGCACAGGCCTGACGGGCCGCGATGGCACCCCCGAAGCGGTGGAGCCTCTCCTGGACAAGACCATCGACGGTTTCGGTGAATTGTTCCGTGTGCTCTCCTTCGAGAGCATCGGGACCAGCACCCTTCAGAGCCGCTGCCTGGCGGGGGTTGCCAATGGCACGTTTGTGTTCGTGCTGCCTGGATCACTCGATGCCGTAACTACGGCCTGGGAGCGGCTGATCCAGGCCCAACTGGATGCCGAAACCCGGCCCTGCAACCTTGCACAGCTGCGCGATCGCCTGAAGGAATGAACCCCTCGCTCAGAAGGGAATCGGCATTGTGACCGCCGCCGGCGTTGGCATACAGGCCTCAACCTGGTGCTCAATCACATCCCCCACGACCACGATGGATGGAGACTTGAACGCCTGGGCCCTGGCTTGGGCTGCAACGTTCTCAAGGGTGGCCTTGAGACAGCGCTGACCCACCACAGTTCCCTGTTGGATCACGGCAACGGGTGTTTCAGGAGGCAGACCCCCAGCCCTGAGTTCCTCGGCGATGCGAGGCAGATTGTGCAGACCCATGTAGATCACCAAGCCATCACTGGCTGCAGCGAGGGAGCGCCAGTTCACCGAGGGGCGGCGCTTGTCGATCTCCTCATGACCCGTGACGAAGGTGACCGAGGAGCCCGCGCTGCGGTGGGTCACAGGAATTCCGACATAGGCCGGTGCCGCAATGCCAGCAGTCACGCCAGGAACCACCTCCACGGAGATGCCCCGTTTGGCCAGATAAGCGGCTTCCTCTCCACCACGACCGAACAGAAAGGGATCACCTCCCTTCAGGCGCACCACCACAGCATGGTGCTGGGCCATCTCCACCAGTACGGCATTGGTACTGGGCTGGGGCACCGAGTGATGGCCGCGGCGCTTACCGACAAACCGCCTTACACACCCCTCGGGGACCAGATCCAAGACCTCCTTCGGTACAAGCGAGTCATAAACAAGCGCATCGCAATGGCTGAGAAGGCGCTGGGCCTTCACCGTGAGCAACTCGGGATCACCGGGACCGGCACCCACCAGATAGACGGTTCCGGTTTGATGCGCAGTGGTCACGGAAGAGCAGCAAGAAGATCGATCAGGACTTGACGAGTCAGCGGGTGCTCAAGCAGTGGAGGCATTCCTCCAGCCTCTCGCAAGGCCTCCGTAATCCGGTTGGGAGCGAGGGCGAGGGGGACTGGAACAGCGGTTGGATGGCTGAGGAGGTAGTCAGGCCAATGATCAAAAGGGACGAGCAGCGGATCCATGCGAGAGGCCAGGACTGCCAGAAAACGGTCAGCAACGCCGGCCCGCAGAGGGTGATGCACCAAAACACTTTCGTCGCAGAGCTCGGCCTGCAACGCAGTGGCCACCGATGTCCACCACTGCGGCCATGCACCAAGGAAAGGCAACATGGTGACCTTGGCTCCACCCTCGCGCAGGCGATCGCGAATGGCCGGAACATCGGTGCACACATGTGCACCAGGCCAAAGCAGAAGGGGCACAAGCCAGGCTGGGCGGTCGGGGGGAGCTGGAATTGTGTCTTCAGCCGTCAGCACGTCCAACTGAACGGGGACCCCACGAATGCGCTGCAGCTCATCGGCAAGTGTCGTCAGACACATGGGAATTTCACCCCCACTACGGCCGTGCACCACCAAGCGGAGGGAGCGTGGAGACCCCTTCGAAGAGCCATTCCGTAGCAATGGCCACGGATCGATAGCCGTGCCGACTGGTGTCATCGGTCTGTTGTAAACACGGATAGGCCCATGGCGCCGCGCCGCAATACCGATCGTGCTGCATGGGAGACCCGATCCCGGCGTGAGCCATTGACCCGAAGCATGCACCGGATCGAGCAGCGATCCGGCAGGGGTGACGGCCGGAACAGGCGATACGACCGGAGTGGCGTCGAAAGCGAGCTTGACCGAGACATCGCCGCCATGAAGCGGGTTTGGCAAATGATCCGCGCTGGTGCAGTGCGGATGGTTGGCGAAATTGGACGCCAATACTGAAACAACAGAGATGGGTCTTCTACGGCTCATCAGGAACGCTGAGATGTAGCCATGGCGACAAATCGCCGGGTCGACCCATCTTCGCGATGGAACCAGAAAAATGTTCCCGTCGCTACGGACCGGTGACTCGAAAGACGGTTTTATTCATGTGATTAAGCGCTCCTATTTCATTTTGAGGCGCTCCAGGTCTTCGGGCCCTATGGACTGATCAACCTCCTTTTTTGATCAATCAGTCCGCACCCTCTTAACGCAAATCATGACCCTCAGCTCCCCAGCCAGGCCCTATCTGGATGGCAAGAAGCTCAACAAAATTGAAAAAAACAAACTAGACAAAGATGGCCTACTCGTTGGTAGTGAGATTGAAAAATTTGCAGAACTCGGCTGGGAACAAGTCGATAAAACCGACTTAGAACTTCGGCTCAAGTGGTATGGGATGTTCTGGCGCCCGAAAACACCTGGGAAATTCATGTTGCGCCTGCGCGTTCCCAACGGCGTGCTCGCAGCGAGCCAACTACGCGTGGTTGCTTCCATTGTCGAGCGCTATGGAGATAACGGCAGCTGTGATATCACCACACGCCAGAATCTTCAGTTGCGTGGCATTCTTCTGGGAGATCTTCCAGAGATACTCAGACGACTCAAAGAAGCTGGCCTCAGCACCATTCAGTCTGGCTTCGACAACCCTCGCAACGTCACCGGCAACCCGTTAGCCGGAATCGATCCCAACGAGATCGTGGATACGCGGCCATACACAACTGAACTTGAAAATTTCCTCACTAACAACTGCCAGGGGAACCCCGAATATTCCAATCTGCCGCGAAAGTGGAATACCGCAGTTGCTGGCGCCAAAGACAACTTCCTGCTTCATAACGACATCGCCTTTCACCCCGTTGAGCACAACGGGGTGATGGGTTTCGGCGTCTGGATCGGCGGGATTCTTTCCTCCCAGATGAATGCTTATGCCGTTCCTCTCAACGCCTGGGTGAAGCCGGATGAAATCTGCAAGATGACGGATGCTGTCATCCGTTTGTGGCGTGACAACGGCGAGCGAAATGCACGGCCCAAAGGACGCTTCCGCCTCTATTTAGATCAGGTGGGCCATGAACAGTTCCGCAACCAGGTTGAAGAACTGTTCGGAGAGCTGACACCGGATCCCGGCTCCGTGTTTGATCATTCTCCCCGCTCGCATTACGGGATCCACCCACAGAAACAGGACGGCATCTTTTTTGCGGGCCTGCACGTTCCCGTGGGTCGCCTGACGGGCCAAGATCTGCAGGATCTCGCGACTGCCAGCCTCAACTACGGCAGTGGCGAAGTGCGTCTCACGGAAGAACAGAACATGATCATCGTCGGTCTGACCGGCGACAAGATCGATGCGTTCAAAGCCGACGCACTAGTGCAGCGTTTCCCACTGGAACCCGGAACCATGGCGGCAGGCACGGTCTCCTGCACAGGCAACACCTATTGCGGCTTCGCCCTGACCAACACAAAGGATCAAGCCCTCAAGGCTGCAACGGAGCTGGACAAGGAACTCAATCTTCCAGCACACCTGAAAATTCACTGGACCGGCTGCCCGAACACCTGCGGACAGGCCTACATGGGTGCCATTGGACTCACGGGTACCAAAGCCAAAAACAGTGAAGGTGTCATGGGCGAGGCCTACACCTTGACCCTCGGTGGTTCCCAGGGACCCAACCCAAGCGTCGGTGAATTGCATCGCAAAGGGATCCCTGCCGATGAAATCAAAGATGCCTTGAAACAGGTGCTCATCGAAAAATTTGGAGCGACTCCAAAGGCTTGATCAATGGCCAAATCCGTGACGCTTCGTTTTGAAGTCACGGCTCACAAGCGACCCCACATTTCCACTCCTAATGGCCAACCGCAAGGACGCATTTTCTCGTTTTGTCAACTGGCTAAGCGCCAGTGGCCAAGACGGAACCGCCATCAACCGTCAGGGCGGCAGCTCTGACTTCTTTTCACGCCTGATGAACCGCATCAGCGGTTGATTTCAGCCCATTCATTCCACTACGCACACTCATCTGATGGACTACGTCCTTCCCAATGAGCTCGTTGACGGCATGATTGCCGCCGGCGGCAAAAAGGCCACAGTCAGCATCAAGAATTTGCTGATCCGCGGGTTCTATTCCGGCGCCATTCTTGGCCTGGCCGTGATCCTGGCCCTCACCGTAGGCATCCTCACGAAGCTTCCATTCGTCGGCTCGCTGTTGTTCCCCTTCGGTTTCG
>CAJWLE010000098.1:0-7064 GCA_913042965.1 uncultured Synechococcus sp. | reverse complement strand
ACCCGTGATTACCGCGAGGGCAATCCGCGGATACGGCTGGGCCACAGTGCTGTTAAGCGGCCTTGGGGTGCTGGTTCTCCCGACAGGTGGGACGTTCTATGGACTCCTGTTACTGCCATTCAATGGTCGGTTGCTGCAGATGGTGCAGACCCTCTCGGCAGATCCCGACAGCCTTGTGGCAGCCAAAGGGCTTTTCCGATGGTCCATTCTTTACCTCTTCGGTATCTGCCTGCTGTTGGTGCTGAGCCGGACTGATCTCGCTTCAACCTTTGATCAGCAGGTGATGCTTGGCCTGCAGGCGCTCTTCATTCCCGAGAGCTCTTCCTAAATTCAGATTCATGTGGGTAGGCCGATGGCCCTGATTGAACTCCGTCAACTCAACAAGGCTTACGGGGATGTCAGTGCTCTCGCTGGTCTGGATCTCGATGTGCCCGAAGCCTGTCTTTATGGGCTGCTGGGTCCAAACGGGGCTGGTAAAACCACCGCCCTTCGGATTCTGGCCACCCTGCTGGCACCCGATTCCGGCCAGGTTCACATTGATGGTGTTGATGCCCTGAAGGATCCACGCTCCGTGCGACGACGCCTGGGATACGTGGCTCAGGAGGTGGCGATCGACAAGATCCTCACAGGACGCGAGTTGCTGCAGCTCCAGGGCGATCTGTTCCATCTTCCGAAGCGGCTGCGCGACGAGCAAATCGATGATCTGATCGATCGTCTGGCGATGAACGAATGGGTGGACCGACGCTGCGGCACCTATTCCGGAGGGATGCGGCGGAGGCTGGATCTGGCGGCGGGCCTGCTGCATCGTCCGAAACTGTTGGTGCTGGATGAACCGACGGTTGGGCTGGACATCGAGAGTCGAACAGCGATCTGGGAGCTTCTGCGCGAGCTGGTTCGTGATGGCACGGGCATTTTGCTGAGCAGCCATTACCTCGAGGAGGTGGAAGCCCTTGCCGATCGGATGGCAATCATCGACGCAGGTCGTGTGATCGCCGAGGGCACACCGGAAGGTCTCAAGCAGCGCCTCGGTGGCGACAGGGTGACGCTTCGGATCCGGGAATTCAGCGATGCCGCTGAAGCCGAGAGGGTTTCGGCGCTGCTTCAGCCCCTGGAGGGCGTTCAGCAAGTGGTGGTGAACAGGGCGCAGGGTTTCTCCCTCAACCTGGTGATTGACGGAGATCCAGTTGTGGAAACCATGCGTCGTTGCCTCGATGCGGAAGGCTTGCCGGTGTTTGCCCTGGCGCAGAGCCGGCCAAGCCTGGATGATGTGTACCTACAGGCCACTGGTCGAACCCTGATGGATGCCGAGCTGGCGGTAGCCGGCCAGCGGGACGTCAAGCAGGAACGGCGGCAGTCCATGCGTTGATCTGATGGAGTCTGAACTGATGACCTCTTCCCCTCTCAAAGCTGCACCCAGTCTTGACAGTGATCGCAGCGCACTGTCGGAGCTCTCCCAGGAGACCTTCGCCCTGACCCGCCGCCTCTTTCTCCAATTGGCCCGGCGTCCTTCCACCCTTGTGGCTGGGGTGCTTCAACCTCTGATCTGGTTGACCCTGTTTGGGGCTCTGTTTGCCAAGGCTCCGGAAGGGTTGTTGCCGGGGGGAATCAGTTATGGCCGTTTTCTGGGTGCCGGGGTCATTGTTTTCACTGCCTTCAGTGGCGCTTTGAATGCCGGGTTGCCGGTGATGTTCGACCGTGAGTTCGGATTTCTGAACCGACTGCTCGTGGCTCCTCTGCGCAGCCGGAGTTCGATCGTGCTTGCTTCGGTTCTGTACATCACGGTGATCAGCCTTCTGCAGAGCCTGGCGATCATGGCCACGGCCGCCGCTCTCGGGTACGGCTGGCCAGGTGGGGCAGGGTTGCTGCTGGTGCTCGTCACCCTGCTTCTGCTGGTGTTTGCCGTCACGGCCCTGAGTCTTGGACTGGCGTTTGCACTGCCGGGTCACATTGAACTGATCGCCGTCATCTTCGTGGCCAATCTTCCGTTGCTGTTTGCCAGCACGGCATTGGCCCCTCTGGCTTTCATGCCCAACTGGATGGAATGGCTGGCATCGCTCAACCCTCTGACCTTCGCGATCGAACCGATCCGTGCTGCCTACCGCGGGCCCCTCGATCTTTCGGAGGTTCTGCTCGAAGCCCCTTATGGGGACATCACAGGTTTCGGCTGCCTTGCTGTTCTGGTGGTTCTTACTGCAGGCCTGTTCCTGTTGATCCGGCCTCTCCTCAATCGCAAGCTGACCTGAGATGACTTCGACCTCGTTTTCGCCATCCGCTGATCGACGCAAGCGTCTTGCTCAGCAGATGCTTGATGCGCAGAGCCATGGACAGGATCATCAATTGTCGGTGCTGCGCAGCCAGTGGGTGCATCGCTATGGCGTGGATGACCTTCCTGACCTGGCCGCTTTGCCAGTTGAGCAGCGTCCAGCAGCTCCAGCCGCAACATCGCCGTCCACCGGACGTTCCCTCACTCGCCTGACAGCTCTTTTGAAGGAGTCATTGCTGGAGGTGAGCTCCAGCCTTCACGAAGATCGCGCGATGCCAGCAATTTCGCCTGCCGCCGAGCCACCAGCACCTCCGCTGACCACTCCACGATCCTTACGACGTTGGTTGGTGCAAGACGGTGACGATGTCCAGAAGACGTCCTGAATCGCGATGATCCCCAGTAATGAAGAGCTTGACCAGGGGTTGATTGTTTCGGTCCAAGCGCCGCTTGGTTCACCGATGCGCGATCCGGAGGTCATCGCTGCAATGGCCGATGCATCCCTGCGCAATGGCGCAGTGGGAGTGCGTCTGGAAAGTCCAGAACACATCGGTGCCGTCCGTCGCCGTTGTCCAGAGGCACTGATCATCGGCCTCTGGAAATGCACCTTTCCCAACAGTTCGGTTTACATCACACCCGGTTGGCGAGAGATCCAGGCGGTCTGGTCTGCCGGTGCCGACGTGATCGCTCTGGATGCAACGCAACGCCTCCGCCCAGACGGGCAGCCCTTAGAGGACTTGATTCAACGGTGTCGAACGGAGCTGCGGGCTCCCCTGATGGCTGATGTGGACAGCGTTGTCAATGGAGTGCGTGCTGCTGATCTCGGTTGTGAGTGGGTCGGTACAACGCTTTACGGCTACACCGAAGACACGGCCAACCAGACCCCCCCGGCTCTTGAGTTGCTGCCGGAACTTCGCCATGAGCTGAAGACCTCCGTGCGGTTGATCTGCGAAGGAGGAATCGCAACTCCTTCGGCAGCAAGGGCGGCTCTGGAGGCGGGTGCAGACAATGTCGTTGTTGGAACGGCCATCACAGGTGTTGATCTGCAGGTGGCCGCCTACCGCCGAGGGATGGCCGGCTGATCACATCATTCCGGGCATGCCCATGCCACCCATGCCAGGCATCCCCATGCCGCCCATGCCAGGCATCCCCATGCCGCCCATGCCACCCATTGGATCGCCGCCACCTTCCGGTGCCGGCGCCTCAGGTTCGGGTTTGTCGGCAATCACAACCTCGGTGGTGATCAGCAGCGAGGCAATCGACACCGAATCCTGCACAGCCAGCCGAACCACCTTGGCGGCATCAACGATGCCGGCAGCCATCAGATCTTCGTAGGACCCGTTCAGCGCATTGAAGCCATTGCCGCTGTTGCGCATCGCAGCGATCACGACGTCTCCGTTGTGACCTGCATTGGTGGCGATCTGGTGAATGGGAGCGGTTAGAGCACGCTGAACAATTTCAACGCCCGTTCGCTGGTCGCCCTTGTGTTGTTCCGCCAGATCACTGAGGCCATCAGCCAGCTGAAGGAGGGTGCTCCCCCCTCCGGCAACGATGCCCTCTTCAACGGCTGCCCGGGTGGCGTTGAGAGCGTCCTCGATCCGCAGCTTGCGGTTGTTCAGTTCGGTCTCCGTCGGAGCACCGACCTTGATCACGGCAACACCGCCAGCCAGTTTTGCGATGCGTTCGTTCAGTTTCTCTCGGTCGTAATCGGAGTCCGTTGCCTCCAATTCGCGTTTGATGGCAGCCACGCGATCGGCCACGGCGGCACCGTGGTCATCCGTGGCAACGATGGTGGTTGATTCCTTGCTGATGGTGACGCGACGAGCTTTCCCAAGGTCGCTTAGGCCGACAGCATCCAGGGTCATCGCCTTGTCTTCGCTGATCAGCGTTCCTCCGGTGAGGATGGCGATGTCTGCCAGGGCTGCCTTGCGGCGTTCACCGAAGGATGGGGCACGGACGGCGGCAACCTGAAGAACGCCGCGGCTTTTGTTCATCACGAGGGTTGCAAGGGCTTCACCCTCGACTTCTTCGGCCAGGATCAGCAGTGGAGAGCCGCTGCTCTGAACCGTCTCCAGCACGGGAACCAGGTCGGCCACGGTGCTGATCTTGCGATCGGTCAGCAGGATCAACGGATTGTCGAACTCGCAGACCTGTCGGTCGGCATCGGTAACGAAATAAGGGGAGCTGTAGCCCCGGTCGAAGGCCATTCCCTCGGTGACTTCGAGCTCAGTCGCGAGCGACTTGGATTCCTCCACGGTGATGACGCCATCGACACTGACGCGGTCCATGGCTTCCGCGATCATGCGACCAACCTCTTCGTCTCCACCAGAACTCACGGTGGCCACCTGACGGATGGCATCACCGGCCACAGCCTGGCTGCGCTCACTCAGACCGCGAACGATCTGTGCCGCAGCAAGTTCCATGCCGCGTCGCAGTTCCACCGGGCTGGCACCCGCTGCTGTGTTTCGCAGACCTTCCTGCACCATGGCCTGGGCAAGCAAGGTGGCGGTGGTGGTTCCGTCTCCGGCTTTGTCCTTGGTTTTCGATGCCACCTGCTGAATCAGCTTGGCGCCGAGATTCTCGAAAGGATCCTCCAGCTCGATATCGCGCGCAATCGTGTCCCCGTCATTGACGATGTCTGGGGAGCCGAACTTCTTCTCAAGCACGACGTTTCTGCCCTTGGGTCCGATGGTGACCTTCACCGCATCGGCCAGAGCGTTGACGCCACGCTCTAGGGCGCTGCGAGATTCGTCAGAGAAGGCAAGAAGTTTCGCCATGGTCTCGAGTTAGCCGCCGCTAACTGTCCCATAGCGCCACTGCGGCTGTGCAGGTGCCCCCAAGTGGTGAAAGCCGAATCAAAGCGCTTTTGAGAACGCCGACCCCCCCCACGATCGTTATGTTTCGGCCATGGGAGAAAACGGCACGTTGTTCTTCGTTCTCATGGCCTTAACGGCAGGAACGATGGCGCTCGTTTATGTGCCCCTGCGTATTTTTCTCACGGTCACAGCCCGTGGTCGTCGCTTGAGACTGCTGCAACGCATTCGCAAGCTGAGGGATGAGCTGGCACAGCCCCTGGAACCGTGATGGCTCAGGCCATCACCATGCCTCCATCCACCTGCAGAACCTGCCCGGTGATGTAAGCCGCTGCTGAGTCGGCAGCCAGAAAGCGAACGGCGCCTGCCACCTGTTCCTGGGTTCCGAAGGTTCCCAATGGAATGTCCTTGAGGATGGAGTCGGCATCCAGATCCTTGGTCATGTCCGTAGCGATGAAGCCCGGTGCAACGGCGTTCACTGTGATTCCGCGGCTGGCCAGTTCCTTGGCGGTGCTGCGCGTCAATCCGATCACGCCCGCTTTGGCTGCGGCGTAGTTGGCCTGGCCGGCATTGCCCATGAGGCCCACCACTGAGGTGATGTTGATGATGCGTCCGCTTTTCTGCTTCAGCATCGGCCGCGCCACGGCACGGGTGCAGAGAAACACCCCACTCAGGTTGAGGTCGATCACCGATTGCCAGTCGGAGGTTTTCATCCTCATCAACAGGCCATCACGGGTGATGCCCGCGTTGTTCACCAGCACGTCCAGCCGGCCGCTGCGGTCAAGCACCGTCTTGATCAGGCCATCAACCTCCTCCTCAATCGACACATTCGCTTGAAGGGCATAGGCCTTTCCACCAGCCGCCGTGATCGTGGCCACAACGTCGTCAGCTGCGGCAGCGGAACTGGAGTAATTCACCACCACTTCAGCGCCAGCTTCCCCAAGGGCCAGAGCAATGGCGCGGCCGATACCCCGACCTCCACCCGTCACAAGAGCGGTCTGACCGTCAAGAGATGCAGGGGTGGCCATGGCGGTGCAGAAGATCGATGGATCGTAGGGATCCGCCTGAACCCGGCTCAAGCCGGCATCGGATCAATGGCTGTTCCCAGCAAGGCCTGAAACTGCTTCAGCTGATGTCGACTGCCCAGAACGATCAGCACCTGTCCTGGCTCCAGCAAGCGATCCCCTCCGGGGTTGGCAACCAAGCGACCCCGCACGCGGATCGCAATCACGAGGGCTCCACTGCGGCGCCCCAGTCGCAGTTCCGACAGGCTGCGACCTTCGATGCTTCGCAGCAGAGCGGGGTCATGGCTGAGCTGAAATTCCTCTATTTCGTAATCCGACCCAGCCAGCAGCTCCATGAAATCCAGGGCGAGAGGCCGCATGGCTGAGGCCGCCATCACCCGGCCGCCAGCCACGTAAGGACTCACCACAGCACTGGCCCCGGCTAAACGCAGCTTGGTGGCGGCTTCGTCGCTGTTGGCTCGGGCGATCAGACGGCAGGAGGGTTGCAGGCCACGGGCACTGAGCACCACATAGAGGTTTGCCGCATCACTGGGAAGAGCTGCCACCAAGCTCATGCATTTCCCCAGGCCCGCATCGATGAGCGTTTCATCCAGGGTTGCATCAGCCTGGAGGACCTGCAGGCCATTGACTTCCGCAACATCGCGGCGATCAGGATCGTTTTCGATCACCACCAAGGGCACCTGATCCCGCTGCAGCTGGGCCGCGATTTCCTGTCCGATGCGGCCGTAGCCACAAAGGATCACGTGGTTGTGGAGGCTTTCCAGCATGCGGTGAATCCGGAACTCCCGCAGTCTGCGGAAATAACCAGAGTCCTTCAGGCCCAGGATCCGCTGGATCGTGAGCTGCACCACGATCAGCCCGCCGCCAACGATCAGGACGGTCACCAGACGGCCGGCCGGCGTGAGTGGAGCTACTTCGCCGTAGCCGATGGTGCTGATCGTGATCAGCACCATCCAGAGCGCATCT
>CAJWLE010000097.1:0-7076 GCA_913042965.1 uncultured Synechococcus sp. | reverse complement strand
GCGACCAACATTCCTCCCCACAATCTCAACGAGCTCATTGATGGTTTGCTGGCATTGATCAGCAACCCCGACATCACGGATCAGGAGCTGCTCCGCTTGATCCCAGGCCCTGATTTCCCGACGGGAGGGCAGATCCTCGGTCGTGATGGCATCCGTGAAACCTATCTAGGTGGCCGCGGTTCGGTCACCATGCGTGGCGTTGCTTCGATCGAAACAATTGAGGCGCCTGGACGCCCAGATCGGGATGCCGTGATCATCACGGAACTCCCTTATCAGACCAACAAAGCCGCTCTGATTGAGCGCATCGCCGAGCTTGTGAATGACAAGAAGCTCGAAGGAATCTCAGATATCAGGGATGAAAGCGATCGCGATGGGATGCGCATCGTGGTGGAGCTGCGCCGAGATGCTTATCCGCAGGTTGTTCTGAACAACCTCTTCAAGCTGACGCCAGTCCAGAGCAATTTCAGTGCATACATGCTTGCGCTGGTGAACGGGGAGCCGGTCCTGCTCACGTTGCGCAAGATGCTCGAGGTGTTTCTCGACTTCCGAATCGAGACGATCGAGCGCCGCACCCGCTATCTGCTTCGCAAGGCCGAAGAGCGCGATCACATCCTTTTGGGCCTGTTGCTGGCTCTGGATCAGCTGGATCCGATCATTGCCCTGATCCGAGCGGCACCCGACACCGCAACGGCAAGGCTGCAACTGCAGGAACGCCATGGCCTCACGGATATCCAGGCCGACGCCATCCTGCAGATGCAACTGCGCCGCCTGACAGCGTTGGAGGCCGACAAGATCCGCTTGGAGCATGAGGATCTGGTCGCCAAGATTGCTGACTACAAGGACATCCTTGGTCGACGTGAGCGGGTTCTCGGAATTATCCAGGATGAGCTTGGTCAGCTTCGTGAGAGGTATCCAACCCCTCGCCGCACGGAGATTCTCGATCTTGGCGGCGGCCTCTCCGACATCGACCTGATTGCCAACGAGCGTTCCTGCGTGCTGCTCACGGAAACCGGCTATCTCAAGCGAATGCCGGTGAGTGAATTTGAGGCAACCAGTCGTGGAACGCGGGGTAAGGCCGGAACGCGCAGCCAGGGTGAAGATGCGGTGAAGCTCTTCATCAGCTGCAACGACCACGACACCCTGTTGCTGTTTAGTGACCGCGGAGTGTCTTATGCCTTACCGGCATACCGCGTGCCGCAGTGCAGCCGCGCGGCCAAGGGCACCCCGGTTGTTCAGCTGCTCCCCATTCCCAGGGAGGAGGCGATCACGTCGTTGATCCCGGTTTCGGAATTCAATGACGACACCGATCTGCTGATGCTCACGAGCGGTGGTTTCATCAAGCGCACCCGCCTGTCAGCCTTCAGCAACATCCGCTCCAACGGCCTGATCGCGATCAATCTGGAGGAGGGAGATGCCCTCACCTGGGTCCGTCTTGCGGTCCCTGGAGACAGCGTGTTGATCGCCTCCAAGGCCGGCATGACCATCCACTTCCGTCTCAGCGATGAGGAACTTCGCCCGCTGGGTCGCACGGCCCGTGGTGTGCGCTCGATGAACCTTCGCGCTGGCGATGCGTTGGTGAGTATGGATGTGCTTCCGGTTGAACTCGCCGATCAGGTCGCAGCCAGTGCTGACGAGGATGATGAGACAGACGAGGCCAGTGAAGGGCCCTGGGTCCTGGTGGCGTCGGCCGCAGGCTTGGGCAAGCGTGTTCCTGTGACCCAGTTCCGCCTGCAGAAGCGAGCGGGGATGGGGCTGCGAGCGATGAAATTCCGCACAGATGCCGATGAACTTGTCGGTCTGCAGGTGCTTGGAGCGGGTGAGGAACTGCTGCTGGTGAGCGAGAGGGGCGTGATTGTGCGCACCAGCGCGGATGCCATTCCACAGCAATCCCGTGCAGCCACCGGTGTGCGTTTGCAGAAGCTCGACAAAGGCGATCGTCTGCTGAAGGTGGTTCTGGTGCCACCGGAAGCTGAAGACGACAACTCGGACGAAGACTCTGAGTTGGACGAGCAGGACGGCTGACTTTGGCGGATGTTGTTGATGTGCTGGTGCTGGGGGGCGGGCCAGCCGCCCTCTGCATCGCCTCAGAGTTGAACCAATACGGCGTTGATGTCGCTGGGATTGCACCGCAATCGGTGGATGCTCCCTGGCCGAACACGTACGGCGTCTGGGCTGAAGAGCTGAGATCCCTTGGCCTTGAGCATTTGTTGGAGCATCGCTGGAATGACACCGTGAGCTATTTCGGTTCCGGTGGAGACGCGGCTCAGGATCAGACCTTGGCCCACGGCATCGATTACGGCTTGTTTGATCGGGACGCACTGCAACAGCACTGGCTGGCCCGTGCCCAAGGAGTGCGCTGGCATCAAGACACCGCCGAGTGCGTCGATGTGGGCTCGCTGCATACCAGCGTGACCTGCGGGTCGGGAATGACGTTGCAGGCTCGGTTGGTGATCGATGCATCCGGCTCCCGCTCGCCTTACATCACAAGGCCGGATCAGGGACCTGTGGCTGGTCAGGCGGCCTATGGAGTGGTGGGGCGTTATTCCCGCAACCCGATCGAGGCAGGTCGATTTGTCTTGATGGATTACCGCTGTGATCACCTCAGTGAAGAGCAGCGCAGCGAACCCCCAACGTTCCTCTATGCCATGGATCTTGGCGATGGGGTGTTCTTTTTGGAGGAGACCTCACTCGCCCTGGCTCCCGGTGTTCCTTACGACGTGCTCAAGCAGCGGTTGATGCACCGTCTTGAAAAGCGCGGCGTGGAGATCACTGAGTTGATCCACGAAGAGTTTTGCCTCTTCCCCATGAATCTGCCTTTGCCGGATCGAAGCCAGCCGGTGCTGGCCTTCGGTGGATCAGCAAGCATGGTTCATCCAGCCTCCGGATACATGGTTGGGTCGTTGCTGCGGCGTGGCCCAGGTCTTGCTCGGGCCATTGCGGGCTGTCTGAAGAACCGTGAGCTTGGATCCGCCGCATTGGCCCGCTGCGGATGGCAGGCCCTCTGGCCTCTGGAACTGGTGCTTCGCCATCAGCTGTATCAGTTCGGTCTTGGGCGGTTGATGGGGTTCAACGAATCTTTGTTGCGCACTCATTTCGCCACGTTTTTTTCATTGCCTCAGCAGGATTGGTTCGGGTTTTTGACCAACACCCTTCCACTGCCTCGACTGATGGCCGTGATGCTGCGCTTGTTTGCTCTGTCGCCCTGGGAGTTGCGTCGCGGGCTTGTGCTGGGTGCTCCTCGGGGTCAGCTGCCGACCTGGGCCCAGTCCAAAGGCTGAATCAGGGGGAAGAGACGGTCGTCCTGCTGCACGTCTTTCATCCAGTTGTCTGGCAGTTCATCACCCGTTTCGATGGCCTGGATCAACAGCCAAAACCGTCCGAGGTGTCGTTTGACCCGCTCCCGCGCGAGCTCTGTGGTGGTTCCGGCGCGAAGAATGAAGCTCCAGTCGGATGACTGGGCCAGCAGCAGTTCACGGGCGGCTTGTTGCAACAGCTCAAGATCCCTTTCCCTGCCGACACCTCGGCTGCAGCGATCCACCATGGCGGCGCTGGCCCTTTCCCACTCCGGAACGATCCAGGCGTTCGTGTCGTTGAGCCAGTAGTTGTGAAAGCCACCCTGTCCCCAGCTCGAGGGGCAGGGGTCACATAACTGAAGCTGGCCTGCTTGGTTCAGTACATCCCGCAGTCGGGTGAAGGCGACCCCCTGGTCGGGTGCTTGGCGAAACAGTTCAGTCAGAAAGGCCGGTCCTTCGAACCACCAGTGACCGAACAGTTCGGCATCGAACGGAGCCACCAGCAGAGGGTCCGCCACCATGGTTTGTTTCAGTTGCTCCAGCTGGATTCGACGTCCCTGCAGGTAGTGACCGGCATGGAGACGCACCTGTTCAGCGGCGACCTCAGGCCTGTAGGGCTGTTTTGCTTCGAGGGGGGCGCTGTGATTGGTGACGGCGTGCAGTTTGAGGCCAAGGGGTCTTGGCTGATCCAATCCCAGCGGCTGCAGGTCCTCCACAGGGAGATCCCAGCCCAGATCCCTGTGAAATTCCCGGTAGGAAGGATGCCCTGGATAGCCGTCCCGCGCTGACCACACCGGCAGGGTGGCCTCGCTGTCCCGACCGAAAAAGGCAACGCCATTGCGGCTGCAGATCGGGGCGTAGACCCCGTAGCGCGGCCGGGGACGGGCATGCAGCAAGCCATGGCCATCCAGCACCGCGTAGCGCAGACCTGCATCCCGCATCCACTGGTCCAGGCCCTCGTAGTAGGCGCATTCCGGCAGCCAGATGCCGAGTGGTCGCTCGCCGATGAGTCGCTGATGTTCACGCACAGCGGTGCGGAGTTGTCCCCTCACCGCTTCCGGATGCTGCCGTAACAGCGGGAGGTAGCCGTGCGTTGCTCCGCAGGTGAGCAGATCGACGACTTCAAGGCGTTGCAGGGATGCAAACCGTCCGATCAGATCTGCTTCGCAGGCTTTCCAAGCCTGCAGATGGCGCTGCATGGTGATCGCCAGGTGGTCCACGGCGTCCCGCACCCGGGGATCAGCTTTCGGCAGCAGGTCCAGTCGCGATTGGATCCAGGCAGGAAAGCGCTGCTTCAGATCAGCATCCGAAAGAAGCGACAGCAGGGTTGGCGAGAGCCCGATCGTGATCTTCGGCGATCTTTTCGGGTCTGCAGCAGCGTCTTCAAGACACTCCAGCAGGGGGAGGTAGCACTCGATCAAGGCCTGGAAGAACCAGTCCTCCTCCAGCGAGCCTGGTTGTGCCGATCTCACGTAGGGCAAGTGAGCATGCAGAACAAGGGCGACCGCTCCTTGGCTCACAGGCCGATCACCCAAAGGAGAACTGAATGTAATCCGATTTGCAGCGCTTGCGCCTGAACTAGACTAAGTCAACTCATAGTCATTCCGACTAAGCCCGCCGACACAGCGTCGTTATGGCCAAGGATCCAGGTCGCGTCCTGATTTTTGACACCACCCTCCGGGATGGTGAACAGTCTCCTGGGGCAAGCCTCAACCTGGAGGAGAAGCTGGCCATTGCCCAGCAGCTGGCTCGGCTCGGTGTGGACGTGATCGAGGCGGGGTTCCCATTTGCCAGCCAGGGCGACTTCGCCGCGGTGCAGCGCATCGCCCAGCAGGTGGGAGGAGAGAACGGACCCATCATCTGTGGTCTGGCTCGAGCGTCTCAGAAGGACATCAAGGCTTGTGCGGATGCGGTCGCTCCAGCTCCTCGTCATCGTGTTCACACCTTCATCGCCACCAGCGATATCCATCTCGAACACAAGCTGCGCAAGAGCCGTTCCGAGGTGTTGGCAATCGTTCCAGACATGGTCGGCTACGCCCGGTCGTTGGTGGAGGACGTTGAATTTTCCTGCGAAGACGCGGGTCGCAGTGACCCTGAGTTCCTTTACGAGGTGATTGAGGCCGCCATCCGAGCGGGGGCCACCACCATCAACATTCCAGACACTGTCGGCTACACGACGCCGGTTGAATTCGGCAATCTGATCGCTGGCATCAATGAACATGTGCCCAACATCGCTGAGGCGGTGATTTCGGTTCATGGCCATAACGACCTCGGCTTGGCCGTGGCCAACTTCCTGGAATCCGTGAAGAACGGGGCCCGTCAGCTGGAGTGCACCATCAATGGCATCGGAGAGCGGGCCGGCAATGCATCCTTGGAGGAACTGGTGATGGCGCTGCATGTGCGCCGTCGATACTTCAACAGTTTCCTGGGGCGTCCTGAGGACAGCCCAACGCCGCTGACCGCAGTTCGCACTGAGGAGATCACCAAAACCTCACGCCTGGTCTCCAATCTCACTGGCATGGTGGTGCAGCCCAACAAGGCGATTGTTGGAGCGAATGCCTTCGCCCATGAGTCGGGCATCCATCAGGACGGTGTTCTGAAGAACCGCCTGACCTACGAAATCATCGACGCCAAGACCGTTGGCCTGAGCGATAACCGCATCTCCCTGGGCAAACTCAGCGGACGCAGTGCCGTCAGGGCTCGGCTCGAGGAGCTCGGCTATGACCTCACTCGGGAGGATCTCGATGAGGCTTTTGCTCGCTTCAAGGATCTGGCGGATCGCAAACGGGAAATCACCGACCGTGATCTCGAGGCGATTGTGAGTGAGCAGGTTCAGCAACCCGAGTCCCGTTTCCAGCTGAAGCTGGTGCAGGTGAGCTGCGGCAGCAGTCTCAAACCCACTGCCACGGTGACGCTCACGGAGGACGACGGGGCCGAGCGCACGGTTTCAGCTGTCGGGACAGGCCCTGTCGATGCTGTGTGTCGGGCTCTCAATCAACTGGCTGGTGTTCCCAATGAGTTGATTGAATTTTCCGTGAAGTCCGTCACGGAGGGCATCGATGCCATGGGCGAGGTGACCATCCGGCTGCGATCTCATGACTCGCTCTACTCAGGTCACGCGGCAGATACGGATGTGGTGGTTGCCGCCGCCATGGCGTTCATCAATGCGCTGAACCGCCTCGTCGCTGCTGAGCAGCATCAGTCATTGCATCCGCAGATGGATCCTGTTGTGCTGTAGGTCCAACTGATCCCTTCAAACGAACGGCATGCGCCAACTCGCCCCCCGAGTTCTTCAGCTTGTGCTGCTGATCCTGCTGGCGTTGCTGGTGCTTGCACCCCTCTTATGGCTGGTGAGCACCTCCTTGAAGGGGCCGGCGGAGAACATCTTCAGCAGTCCGCCGGCGCTGCTGCCGGTATCACCGAGCTTGGATGCCTATGCCCGTCTGTTTCGGGACAGTCCCCTGACCACCTATCTGCTTAACAGCACGGTGGTCAGCGCCCTCGCGGTGGCGGCCAACCTGTTGTTCTGCTCCCTGGCTGCCTACCCCCTGGCGCGGATGCGCTTTGCCGGACGTGGTTTGGTGCTCGGTCTAGTGGTGGCCACGATCCTGATTCCCTTTCAGGTGGTCATGATTCCGCTTTACCTGCTGATGGTGCAGCTGGGATTACGCAACACGCTGCTGGCTTTGGTGATTCCCCAGGCGGCGACAGCCTTCGGCCTGTATCTGTTGCGTCAGAGTTTCCTGGGTGTTCCCAAGGATCTTGAGGAAGCGGCGCGCATCG
>CAJWLE010000096.1:0-7219 GCA_913042965.1 uncultured Synechococcus sp. | reverse complement strand
TCCAGATCAAGAGCGGCTGCAATCAGTTGCTGCCTGCCATGGCTGCTGAAACCGACCTGATCGACCAGTCCCGACTCCATGGCCCACTCCAGAAGAGCCCGACCTTCTCCTTCCTGAGCCCAGAGAAGATGCTCCGGCCTGTTCAGGCCATGAACGGCCAGATTGTCCAGCCGTTGACACTGCAACCGCTCGAGAATTCCGTGCAGTTGACGTTGTCCTTGCTCAAGGGAAACACCTGGCAGGAGTTTGCTGGTGATCACCCAATCCCCAGCAGGCCGATGCTTGCTGCGTTGAAGGGCTCGGCCCAAAAAGTCTTCCGCAGGTCCGTAAGCCGGTGCCGTTTCCAGGTGATTGATGCCTGCTTGGACAGCGGCGTCGAGCACCTCGGCCATCTGATCGGCTGAGCCGAGGGCACGCATGGTGCCCAAGCTGAACAAGCTGATGGCTCTTCCCCGCCCGAAGGTTCGTCTCACCGGTTGTCGACGTCGTTGTCGTCGTTGTCGTTGTCGTCGTTCGGGTTCTCTGGGTCTGGATCACGACCTCTGAGGTGTCGAACCAGGGCGGCCGGGCTCAGTTCGTCCACAAAACGGTTGAAATCGCTTTGGTCCCTGGCGTCTGCTTCGGCATCCACAGCGATGGAGGCTTCTGCGACAACCTCCTCCAACATCCAGATCCCACTGCCGGTGCGGACGGCAAGAGCGATGGCGTCGCTGGGCCGGGCATCCACGTCGATGTCGTCTTCCACAGTTTCGTCCTGCTCGTTCGAGGGGGCATCGCGGGTCAGTTTCAGCACGGCACGGAACGTGTCGTCTTCGATCGCATGGATGATCACCCGCTCCAGGGTCAGTTCCCCCACCAACAGCAGTGCAGCCATCAGGTCGTGGCTCAGCGGGCGAGGTGATTCGCTGCTCTGCAATCCCGCCATGATGTTGTGGGCTTGGGCCTGATCGATCCAGATCGGCACCTGGCGACGACCGCTGGGGTCCCTCAGCAGAACGATCGGGGTGCGGCTAGCTGCATCGAGGGCGATGCCGGCAACGCTCATTTCCACCATGGCGGTGCAGCGCCTTTATCCGATTATGGCTACAGAGAAACGGCCGGAGAAAGCGCCATGTTCACAGGGCTGGTGCAGGCGGTGGGTTGGATTCAGAGGCGCGGTGCCGGGGTGGTTGTAGAGGGTTGTGCACCTTTCGGGCCGTTGGCCCTTGGAGACAGCGTGGCGGTTGATGGTGTTTGCCTCACTGTTGCGGATTGTGTTGGAGAAGGTTTCCGTGCCGATGTGAGCGAGGAGACGCTTGGTCGCACCACCCTGGGACGTAAGTCAGAACGTGGGGCGGCCGTCAATCTCGAGCCGGCTCTGCGACTCAGCGATCGCCTTGGAGGTCATCTGGTCAGCGGTCACATCGATGCGGTTGGACATGTTCAGTCCATCGAGGAGCTGCCGCAGTCCTGGATGCTGACGCTGCGCTGGGACGATCCTCGCTTTGGGCGTTACGTCTGCGAGAAAGCCAGCGTTGCCGTTGATGGAATCAGCCTCACCGTTGCTGATTGTTCGCCCGACGGCTCAGAATTTCGGCTTGCTGTGATCCCTCACACCTGGAGCGTTACGAGCCTCCGGGAGCGGGCGGTTGGTGATGCCGTGAATCTGGAAGCCGATCAGCTGGCCCGCTACGCCGAGCGTCTTCTGGTTGCTGATTCGGAGACGAATCAGGCATCGGCAGGCATCTCGTCCGAGTGGCTTTCGGAGCATGGTTGGCTCTGATCTTGGTCGGTTTGCTCTCCCCCTAATTGATGCAACCAAATGGCACCGGAATCCCGGTGCAGCTCGATCCGAAATTCCTGTCCTGGTTCGAGCCCAAGCCTTCTGGTGTAGGCATGCCCAATCAAGAGGTTGCCGTTGCCGTGAACTCTGGTGCGGAAATCAGCCTGACGGCCACGGGTTTCCCCGGCTGCGCTGCTTCGGCTGGTTGGGCGGGGAAGCTGCCATCCCTGGGCCTCAGCTTTGGCCTCCACCAAGGCTCTGTAGAAGCTTTTTTTGAGAAGCCGTCCGCTGGGTCCGACATAACCACATCCACGGGCGATGTCGTCCTCTGGCCGGTTGCTCAGGGATCTCGCCTTGTCAAGCAGTTCTTTGCCGACGAGCATTTGAGGCACTAATTCAACAGAATTGTGACCCTGCATGTCTTCTCTGGCAAGGGATCAGAGCAGATAAAGAATGACGAACAGCACCACCCAGATCCCGTCAACAAAGTGCCAGTAGAGCTCTGCGGCTTCCAATGGGAAATGGTCTTCCGCCGTGATCCGGCCTCCCTCAGGTCTGGCCTGCCACCACACGATGAGAATCATCAGTGCACCGAGAGTCACATGCAGTCCGTGGAAGCCGGTTGCGGCATAAAACGTGCTGGCGTAAAGGTTGTCGGCGAGTCCGAATGGCAGCGTGAAGTACTCCACCATCTGGCTGACCAGAAACGCAATTCCGAGTCCCGCACTGATCAATAACCAGCGGCGGCAGCGACCATGATCGCCTTGGCGGATGGCTTGTCCCGCCTTGTGAAAGGTGGCGCTGCTCACCAGCAGCAGAACAGTGTTCAGGATCGGGAGGGGTAGCTCAAGTTCGAAAATGGCTCCCGCTGGCAGAGGGTTTACCGCCTTGAAGGTGAGATATGCCGCGAAGAACCCCGCAAAGGTCATGGCATCGGCGACCAGGAAGGTTGCCAGGCCGAACATGCGGTAGTCGCCATGTTCCTCATGGCCGTGATCGCCGCTTGCTTCGCTGCTTGCTTCTTCGCTCGCCTGAGAAAGGGTGCTCGTCATTTTCCGCTGCTCCAGAGATCACGGCCGCTTGCTGCGGCCAGGTCGAGTTGGTCGATTGGAACGCCGTAGCCGTAGGGCTCCTCCACAAGCGGTGCCTCACCCACCCAGTTCTCCACTGGAGGAGGGGAGCTTGTCAGCCATTCCGGGGTTAATGCATTCCACGGGTTATCGCCTGCAAGGGGACCGGAGATTGCGCTCTGAACCACATTCCAGAGAAAGGGCAGGGTGCTGATCGCCATCAGCAGGGCGCCAATGGAACTGATCTGATTGATGAGGGTGAATTGGGGGTCGTATTCAGCCACCCGACGTGGCATCCCGTTGAGCCCGAGCCAGTGCTGAGGCCCGAAGCAAAGGTTGAAGCCAATGAACGTCATCGCACAGTGCAGACGTCCGAGCCCTTCATGCAGCATCCGACCCGTGAACTTTGGATACCAGTGATAAACAGAGGCGAAGACCACGAACACCGAGCCACCGAAGACGATGTAGTGGAAGTGGGCAACCACGAAGTAGGTGTCATGCACGTGGATGTCGAATGGCACCTGGGCCAGTGCAACTCCTGTGATGCCACCCAGAACGAAATTCACGATGAATCCGCATGAGAACAGCATGGCGCTGTTGAGATTGATGCGCCCTCCCCAAATCGTGGCAAGCCAGTTGAAGAATTTGATGCCCGTGGGAACGGCGATGAATGCTGTGGCGATGGTGAAGAACAGTCGCATCCAGGGTGGTGTTCCGCTGGTGAACATATGGTGCGCCCAAACAATCAATCCCAGCCCAACAATTGCCATGATCGAATACACCATCGTGACGTAACCGAACAATGGTTTGCGAGCATGCACGGGGAGAATTTCGCTGACCAGTCCGAAGGCTGGCAGCACCATGATGTATACAGCTGGATGAGAATAAAACCAGAAAAGGTGTTGATAAACAACGACATTTCCACCGAGCCCTGGATTGAAGAAACCTGTGTGGGCGACAATATCAAAGCTGAGAAGTACGAGGGTTCCAGCCAATACCGGCGTTGATAAAACCACGAGGATGCTCGTGCCGAGCATGGCCCAGCAATACATCGGCAGTTGCATTAACTTCAAGCCGGGTCGCCTCAATTTGAGAATCGTGGCGATGAAATTGATTCCCCCGAAAATTGAACTCCCTCCCAGAAGCAGAACACTCAGGATCCAGATAACCTGGCCTGCGGCAGGGGTTGTGATGCTGAGAGGGGGATAGGCCGTCCAGCCTGACTGTGCTGCCCCGGTGAGGAAATAGCTCGTGATCAGCATCAGTCCAGCTGGGGGGATGAGCCAGAACGCAACCGCATTGAGCCTCGGAAAGGCCATGTCACGTGCCCCCACATAAAAGGGAATCAAGTAGTTGCCAAAGGCTCCGTTCACCACGGGAACGATCCACAAAAAGATCATCACCGTTCCGTGCAGAGTGAGTACCTGGTTGTACACATCCCGGGCCATGAAGTCGGAAACCGGGCTGGCCAGCTCCGTGCGAATCGCTCCGGCGAGTGCACCGCCAACCAGATAAAAGGCAAACCCGCAGACGAGGTATTGCAGACCGATCACTTTGTGATCAACACTGAAACTGAAATAGCGAATCCAACCGCTTGGTTGAAGACGGGGGATTGCGCTCTGGATTTCGGGGGGTGTGGCGACCGTCATCGTTCAGGTGGTGGTGGAGCCGTCGGATTTGGCGTTGCTGTTGAACCAGGCCTCCCAGACCTCAGGTTCCTCAACAACAACCGTTGAGCGCATTCCTCCGTGGTAAGGACCGCAAAGTTCGGCGCAAACAATGGGATAACTTCCAGGTCGCGTGGCCGTGAAGCTGAGCTGTGTCGGCTGCCCCGGAATTACGTCCTGCTTGATCCGAAACTCAGGAACCCAGAAGGCGTGGATCACATCCTTCGCTTCCATTCGCAACGTCACGGGTCGGTTGGCGGGAACATGCAACTCTCCAGCCGTGATGTCTCCTTCGGGGTAATGGAAGAGAAAGGCAAATTGCATGGCAGTCACTTCCACCGGAAGGGCGAAGGCATCACCATCGACGGCCTTGGAACTGAGACCTCCCCAGATCCGCTCTTCGCTGCTGTCGGCCATGGCGTGATGGGCCATGCCTTCGTGGCCAAGGGGCACCATCCCACCCATTCTGTCGTAAATGTCGTAGCTGTATAAACCCACAAAGAGAATCACGATGGCGGGAACGGCAGTCCAGAAAATCTCGAGTGGAAGATTTCCTTCGATTGCAATGCCATCGCCGAGTTGATCGTTGCGGCGACGAAATCGAATCAGGCTGAAAATCAACAATCCGACGATGCCAATGAAAAGAATCGCGCCAATTGTGAACAGAACCTGAAAGAGTTCGTCGTAAATCGGGGCGTTTGCACTGGCTCCAACCGGTAGAAGGTTGATGGACTGCCCGATCCAAAGACCGCCCAGAACCAGGATCATTCCAAGGATCAGAGTGACAATGGCTGATGGGATCTGCATTGAGGAAGCCCAGGCTCTTGTCAGGCTATGGAGTGCATCCCATTGCTCCATGGATTGTTTCTTAAGGGCGTTTCCCTGTCAGGGAAAGTGCATCGTTCGGTCCTGAAGTCGTTGCAGTCGTCCATACAACGTGACGGACTGAATGTGATCGCTACTGTCCGAATTACGCCCCTTCAGGCTTTGTTCGGAGGCTTAGTAGTTGATGACTCCCTCCATTCCTCCGATTTATCGACGTTTGGGTGGTGTTACGTCGCATCTCGTTGTCGCCGTCATCGCTTTGGTGGTGATTGGTGGAGCAACCCGGGTGATGGAGGCAGGGCTTGCCTGCCCGGACTGGCCCCTTTGCTTCGGCACCCTTCTGCCAGGACGACAGATGAATCTCCAGGTTTTTCTGGAATGGTTTCATCGCCTTGATGCCTTCGTCGTCGGCGTTGCATTGCTGGTGATGGCTGTTGCCGCAACAGTTCTGCGTCGTCGGGTTCCTCAATGGTTCCCTTGGGTCTCCGTCCTTCTCGTGCTGATGGTGGCCCTGCAGGGAGGCCTTGGCGCGCTCACGGTGCTTCAGCTGCTCCCCTCACAGGTGGTGACGGCGCATCTCACGGTTGCTCTGACCCTTGTGGCACTGCTCAGTGCGGTGACCCAGCGACTGCTTGACCCGGCCGTAGGCAGCCCACCGTTCTGGTGGCGCCCCCTGTCGGGGTTAGCGCTGCTCGCGGTGATCGCCCAGTGCCTCTTGGGTGCCCAAATGGCGACGTCCTGGGCTGCACAGCGCTGTCTGGCGGGTGGAGAGGCCTGTCATTCGGTTTCCTTGCATCGTTACGGGGCGATGCCAGCGGCCGGCCTGGTGCTGCTGTTCGTGGTTGTGGCTCTGTTCGTTGGCGGGTGGAGCCGTCGTCAATGGCCCTGGTTGTTGTCTTCCGTTCTCTTGGTGACGTCCCAGGCGGTCCTGGGGGTCACCACCCTTCGTCTGGGGCTGCAGCAGCCGCTGGTCACCATCACCCATCAACTGGTGGCAGCACTTCTGGTCGCTGTTCTGGCGGCCCTGACCGTCCGCAGTCCCGGATCTCCCCTTCCCACCCGTAGTTCCGTCGTCGTTGACGACACCGCCCTGGAGACATGCCATGGCTGATTCCACCATTTCCGCTCTGCCCACCCGCGAGCAGGTCGTTCCCTCCCGCAAGCGGATCAAACTTCCCGCCTGGCTTGAAGTGGCCAAGCCTCGTTTGATTCCACTGCTTTTGGCCACCACAGTTGGTGGTATGGCCCTCAGTGATGGCTGGCCGCTGGCGTCTCCTCGCCTGGTCTGCACCTTGGGAGGGGGTGCGTTGGCTTCAGCGGCAGCCGGGGTTCTCAATTGTCTCTGGGAGCAGGATCTGGATGGACGGATGCTCCGGACCAGTGGTCGGGCTCTTCCCTCCGGACGTCTGTCGCCGATCAGCGCTTTTCTCGGTGCGATCGCCTGCACTCTGGCGGCTTCCATGCTGCTGATCAGTGGTGTCAACTGCCTGGCTGCGGCGCTGTCCCTTCTCGGCCTCTGCAGTTATGTGCTGCTTTACACGGCCCTGCTCAAGCCGCGCACATCTCAGAACATCGTGATTGGCGGGGTGGCAGGCGCGATTCCGCCTCTTGTTGGGGCTGCAGCAGCCACGGGGCATGTCGGCCTCGGTGGCTGGTGGCTGTTCGCCCTGGTGATGGTATGGACGCCAGCGCACTTCTGGGCCCTGGCACTTCTGTTGCGTGAGGACTATCGCGCTGTCGGTATTCCCATGCTTCCCGTGGTCAAGGGACCCGTGATTACCGCAAGGGCAATCCGCTTATACGGCTGGGCCACTGTGCTGTTGAGCGGCCTCGGGGTGCTGGTTCTCCCGACAGGTGGGACGTTCTATGGGCTCCTGTTACTGCCATTCAGTGGT
>CAJWLE010000095.1:0-7241 GCA_913042965.1 uncultured Synechococcus sp. | reverse complement strand
GGGGTAAAGGCAGCGTTGTTCCCCCCAGCCAGCCCCGAACCCCTGACCAGACTCAGGCACAACCTCGGAGTAACGGATCCAGGTCAGCGAAAGGCTGTTGCGCAAACCGGGGCGCCCTTCAGCATCAAGCTGATCCAGCACGGCATCCAGGCGCGAAGCCATGGCGGGATCGGGGCGGTAGAACGCCAAAGCAACAGCAACATCCATGGCGACGTTAAGCACCCTGCTGGCTCCCGACCTGTTAAGTCCCAGGAGCTGCTGGACACTGCTGACGGATGTGAATGGCTACAGCCGTCCGGAAGGCAGTGCCTTGACGACACAGGCCTGTCATGGCCGTAGCTTCCAACTCCTGGACAGTCTTGGGGGGCGACTTTGGGTGCAACTGCTGGAAGACGGTTACCGATGCTGGATCGATCGCGATGCCGTTCTGGGGCGGGCCGTGCTCCGTGAAGCCTGGAAACCGTCATTGCTGACAGCGGATCAGATTCAACAACGGATACCGGCGGTGCTGAGCTGGAGCGAACGCACCGAGCAGCAACCCAACAGCTACCTCTGGGGCGGGACCACCGAACCGGACATGGACTGCTCCGGCCTGATGCAGATGGCTTTTGCCAGCGCAGGCATCTGGATCCCTCGGGATGCTTATCAACAGGAGCGATTCTGTGAGCCGGTGGCAGCGCAGGTGGGACAACTCCAGCTGCTGCAGCCCGGTGACCTGATCTTCTTCGGGAGCCCGGAGCGTTGCAGCCATGTGGCTCTGTACCTCGGCAACGGGCTCTATCGACACAGTTCCGGCAAGGAGCATGGACGCAACGGCATCGGCATTGACAGCCTCCATCCCAATGACACCCACCCCGTTGGACGTCATTACCGAGCGGAGCTACGGGGGGCCGGACGAGTCATGCGCTGCCACGACGGCAGCACGCTGGCCTGAGATCAGCTGCAGCCGCTTAAGTTGCCCGAATCAGTGGAACAGCAGGCATGAGCACCCCCTTGAACCTGTCGGTGGTGGTGCCGCTGTACAACGAAGCCGAGAGCGTGCCCCATCTGGTGGACCAGTTGCTGGCAGCCCTGCGCCCCAGCGGCGAGCACTTCGAGCTCGTGCTTGTGAACGATGGCTCCAGCGACGGTACGGCCGCTGAGCTCGAACGGCTCAGCGGCGAGGTCCCTGAACTCGTGGCTGTGCTGCTGCGCAAGAACTACGGCCAGACCGCCGCTATGGCCGCCGGATTTGATGTGGCACAGGGGGAGGTGATCGTCAGCCTGGACGGAGACCTTCAGAACGACCCAGCCGACATTCCAATGCTGCTGAACAAGCTGAGGGAGGGATACGACCTGGTGAGCGGCTGGCGGCATCAGCGCCAGGACGCCGCCCTGCAGCGGAAGCTGCCCTCGCGCATCGCCAACCGGCTGATTGGACGGGTGACAGGCGTGCGCCTGCATGACTACGGCTGCTCACTGAAGGCCTATCGCCGCGAAGTACTGGCGGACATGCGTCTTTACGGGGAGCTGCATCGCTTTCTGCCGGCGCTGGCATTCATTGAGGGGGCCCACATCACTGAAGTGAAGGTGAACCACCGTGCCCGCCAGTTCGGCTCCAGCAAGTACGGCATCGACCGCACCTTCCGCGTGCTGATGGATCTGCTGACGGTGTGGTTCATGAAGCGATTCCTGACCCGGCCGATGTACGTGTTCGGCTTCGGAGGGTTGCTTGCCATCGCTGGAAGTGCGATCACCAGCAGCTATCTGCTGATGGTGAAACTGATGGGGGGTGATATCGGCAACCGGCCGTTGCTGACACTCGCAGTGGTTCTCGCACTGGCCGGTATCCAGCTCTTCTGCTTTGGGTTGTTAGGCGAACTTCTGATTCGTACTTATCACGAAAGCCAAGGTCGTCCTATTTACCGCATACGCGCCACATTGCGGGGCGGTCGAGCGGACTGATTACCCTGCCGCCGAGTCGCGCCGCGGAAGGGACCGATTGCTTGCGCTGCTGCTTCAACAACCCTGCTGTCGCTGTCATGCAGAGCCCGACGCAGCAAAGGCAGAACCGCTTGATGCCCCCAGAGAGCGGCTTCACGAACCGCTCGCAGACGTTGATCAGGCCCATCCTCCATGGCTTGGCGAAGCCGTTGCTGGAGCAGCATGCGTTCCTGCTGCGTGCGAGGCGAAGCCCAGCCAGCGAGAGGATCCTGATCGGCCCCATCCGCATCAGAGGGCTCCAGAACCCGCTCGAGTTGAGCGCGATTGAGCTGAGCAATGCCACTGCTATCGGCGTTGCTGAGCATTGGCTTGAGCGGCTTGCGGCGCAACCAGAACACAAGAGCCAAGACGGCGGCAGCACCGGGGAGGAGAACGTTCTGCATGCGGATTGAATTTTTATGTCGCCGTCAAGGGCTATTAGAAGCCGTCTGAGCGGTGCTCCGTACAGTAATCAGGAAGCTTTTGGCCACGACATGACTGGTGATTTCGCTGCTGCCTGGCTCCCGGCAATCTTCGTGCCGATCACGGGGATCGTTTTCCCCGCTGTATTCATCGTGCTCACCGGACGCGTCATAACCGCCTCCGAGTGATCTCGGTTTGCGGAACGTCCAACCCCTCAGCCCTCGTTTCCAATGACTGTCACTCCCGTTTCTGACCCCTGCGTCGGCAATCTCGCCACGCCGGTCAACAGCGGTTATTTCATCAAGGCTCTGATCAGCAATCTGCCCTTTTACAGACCTGGCATTTCACCGAATTTCCGAGGTCTGGAAACTGGAGCAGCCTTCGGCTATCTGCTGTATGGGCCTTTCACCATTTGCGGCCCCTTGCGCGCCACCGAATATCAGCAGACCGCTGGACTGCTTGCTGCCATTGGTGCCGTTCACATCCTCAGCCTCTTGTTCCTGCTGTACAACCAGCCCGGCAAACAACCCCACATCCCTCCCGCTGACCCCACAGTCGCTCTGCCCCCTTCGGACCTCTTCACCCGAACCGGATGGTCCGACTTCACCAGTGGTTTCTGGCTGGGAGGTTGCGGTGGCGCCGTCTTTGCCTGGTTCCTCTGCAACACCGTTCACGTTCAGGATCTGTTCAAGATCGCTGCCGGTGTCTGGAGCGTCGGCTGACATCTCTTCCAAAGGAAGAAAAACCTCGTACCCCCCGCACGTGGAATCCACGCCGGGGGGTTTTTCACTGGCAGGATTCGTTCATCTCTGAATCGTCCCGGTGCGGTCGATCTCCCAGCCGTTTCTGCGGCGACCGGTTTTTACCATCGTCTGCAGCCTGCTGATCCTGCTGGGTGGATTGGTGGCCCTTACCGGATTGGGGCTGGAAGACCTCCCCCCATTGGCGCCGACACGAATCAGCGTGAGCGCCAGATTTCCTGCCGCATCTCCCGAAGTGGTGGAACAGAGCGTCACTGCGGTGCTCGAACAGCAGCTCAATGGGCTCGAAGGGCTGGAAAGCATCAGCTCAAGCAGCCGCCAGGGCGGCGCCAGCCTCAGCCTCCGCTTCAGTAGTGGTGACCCCGAACTGAATGCGATCAAGGTTCAGAACGAGGTGAACCTGGCCAGCCGCCGCTTGCCCCAAACCGTCAGTCGTGAAGGCCTGCGGGTACGACGGTCATCCAACGATCTGCTGATGATCATGGGCTTCAGCCACCCGCCGGATCAGTACGAACCCACATTTCTGAGCGGCTGGCTGGGAGAGACCGTGCGCGACTCCCTCCTCACGATTTCCGGAGTCGGAGATGTTCAGGTGTTCGGCAGCAGCGAGCTCTCCTTTCGCGTATGGCTGGATCCGAACCGACTGGAGCAGGTCAACCTCACCAGCTCCGATGTGAGTCGGGCCTTGGCAGAGCAGAACGTACTCGCCGCGATCGGAAGCCTTGGCGCAGCCCCAGCCGACAGCGGACAGCTGATCAGCCTCCCGGTGGAAGCAGAAGGTCGGCTTCGCAGTCGCAGTGAACTGGAGAACCTGGTTCTTCGACAACTGGAGAACGGCGGCCTGCTGCGGTTGAAGGATGTTGGACGTGTGGATCTGGGGCAGCGCAGCTACGGCAGCCAGGCCATGAATCTTGATGGGGAACGATCAGTCGCAGTCGGGCTCTACCAACGCGATGGTGCCAATGCCCTGCAGGTGAGCCAGCGCGTTCAACAGGAGCTGAAACGGCTCGAGCGAAGCTTTCCCCCAGGTATCGAGGTGTCGATGATTGTCGACGCTGCCGACACCGTGCAGGACAACCTCCAGCGCACCGTCGCCACACTGCGTGATGCCGTCCTGCTGGTCCTGGCAGTGCTGGTGCTGGTGCTCGGGCGCTGGCGGCTGGCCATGATCCCCGGCATCGCCGTGCCGGTCGCCCTGATCGGAAGTCTCACGCTGGTGCGGCTGAGCGGCAGCAACCTCAACAGCTTGATCCTGTTTGGCCTCGTGCTCGCCACGGGGATCGTGGTCGATGACGCGATCGTGGTGAGTGAAGACATCGCTGGGCGGATTGAGCGGGGCGCTGATCCCCTGCAAGCGGCAGACGATGCCATGGAGGAACTGGCAGGCCCCGTGGTGGCTACCTCACTGGTGCTGGCGGCTGTCTTCGTTCCTGTGCTGCTGATTCCAGGCTCGATCGGCAGGCTCTACCAACCGATTGCCCTGGCCATTGGCGGCGCCATCCTGTTCTCCACCTTGAATGCCCTGTCATTCACTCCCATGGCCTGCGCCCGGGTGCTTGGGCCAAGAAACGGGCGTCTGCCAGGCCTGCTGCATCGAATCAGCACACAACTGCAGGTGGGAATGCAAAGCCTGCAGAGGAATTACCACCAGATGCTCCAGCAATGGTTGCGTCGAGGCCCCTTGGTGGCTGGCCTGCTGTGCACAGGGCTGCTGATCACAGCCACGGGGCTTGCGGCGATGCCCACATCCTTTATTCCCAACGAGGATCAAGGGCAAATCCGTGGCTACTTCACCCTGCCGCAAGGCGCCAGTCTCGAGCGCAGCCTTGCTGTGATGGACAGCATCCGCCAGGTCGTTGCGAAGGAGCCTCTGGTGCGCACCGGCAACTTCTACGCCGGCAACTCCTTCGGTCAGAGCGGCGAAGACCGTGGCTCGTTTTATCTCAGACTCCAACCACTGGAGCAGCGAACCCGCAGCGATCAAAGCAGCGCGTCGGTGAAACGGCGCCTGGCTAGAGAGCTCAGCAACCAAATCGACACCGCCAAGGTGGTGGTGACCACGCCACCGACGGTGCGCGGGTTCAGCAGTGAATCCGGGTTACAGCTGGAACTGATGGACCGCAGCAGCGGACGGCTCAGCCTGCCGGAATTCGAAGCTTTGGCTCGACGGTTCATCGGGGTGGCCGAGGCAAGTGGTCGCTTCGAGCGAGTCAGCACACGCTTCGATGCGAGCGCACCCCGCTGGCAGCTGACGTTGGACCGTGACCAGATGGCTGCTCTGGACCTGGAGGTGGGGGCAACGCTGCGGGATATCGGCACAGCAATTGGCGGCCGCTATATCGACGACACCTTCGAGGAGGGACAGATCAGAAGCATCGTTGTGCAGCTTGACGGGCGGGATCGCAGTCGGCCAGACGATCTCTCTGGACTGATGGTGCGCAATCGCCAGGGCGACCTGCTCTCTGTGAACAACTTCGCCAGCCTGCAGCGCACGGAGGGTGCCAACAGCATCCGCCACTTCGATCTCAAACGTGCCATCAGCGTGACCGCCGTGCCTGCTGCAGGAGTGAGCAGCGGCGAAGCCCTTCAAGTGCTGAACCGTGCCGGTGAGCAGGTCGCTGGCCAGAACATCGGCTTGACCTTCACGGGGCTGGCCCGTGAAGAGCGCAAGGCGGCTGGCGTCACCTGGGTGCTGTTCGGCCTGGGCGTTGTGGTGGTTTACCTGCTGCTGGCCGCGCTTTATGAGAGTTTTCTCGATCCATTGATCATCCTTTTGACAGTTCCGATCGCGTTGCTGGGTGCCTTGATCGGACTGCAGTTGCGTGGTCTACCACTGGATGTCTATGGGCAGATGGGCCTGTTGGTGCTGGTGAGTCTTGCGGCCAAAAACGGCATCCTGATCGTGGAATTCGCCAATCAGCGACAGGCGGCCGGAATGAAGGTCCAGGAGGCGATTCTTGATGCTGCCGTGAACCGAATACGACCAATCCTGTTGACGGCGATCACCTCATTGGCGGGATTCCTGCCCCTGCTGCTGGCCAGCGGAGCCGGAGCTGCAAGTCGGGTCAGCATTGGCACGGTGGTTTTCAGCGGACTGCTGGTGTCCTCTGGTTTATCGCTCTTCGTGGTTCCGCCGGTCTATCTCCTGCTCAAACGCCGGGGATCTGGATGAGTGTGCAGTCGTAAAGGGCTCGTTGCAATCGCACATTAAGGTTCACCGTTAAATCGTCGCTGACGCGGCGTCTTGGAAGCGCGATGACAGTTGCCAGACAGGCGGGAACTCCCACAAGCTCCCAGGCCCAGTTCTTCGACTACAACTCGGCTGCTAACCCTCTGCGGAAGGGATTGATCAGCAGAATCCCCTATCGCTGTTTTCCCGCCAGCTTCTTTGATCAGGCAGGAACAGAACTCATGCCACTTGATTTGAGCGAAGAACTGGATTGCGAAGGACCCGCCACAGGACCATCGCTATGTGGCAACTTCATCCGACTGGATGGAGACTCTCTGCGCACCTATGCGGATGCCACAAGCCAGCTGTTCTTCGTGGCGCGAGGCGAAGGCAGCAGCCAAGCATGCGGGCACACCTTCCACTGGACGGCCGGCGACACCTTCGTTCTGCCGGCAGGTGGGGAAGCGATTCACAGCAGTGATTCAACTGCCGGTCTGTACTGGGTGCATGACGCTCCTCTGCTGCGGTATCTCGGCGTCAGCACCGTGAAACCGATCTTTGAGCCTTGCTTTTACAGCCACCATGACGCCAGGGCTGAACTGGACGCCATCGCCCGCAATCCCCGGGGTGCAAATGCCAACCGTGTAAGTGTGCTGCTTGGCAACAATGCATTCCCGCAAACACGAACCGTGACCCATACCTTGTGGGCCATGCTCGGCATTCTTCCGGCGGGGCAGGTTCAACGCCCGCATCGACACCAGTCGATCGCCTTGGATTTCGCAGTGGCCTGCAAACCCGGCTGCTACACCCTGATCGGTACAGAGCTCGATGACGACGGAATGATTTGCAACGGGCATCGGGAGGACTGGGCTGCCGGAGCCGCCTTCGTAACTCCTCCGGGGTATTGGCATTCGCACCACAATGAA
>CAJWLE010000094.1:0-7391 GCA_913042965.1 uncultured Synechococcus sp. | reverse complement strand
CCATAGCAGCGGCAGCACCACTGCTGATGAAGGGAAGCGCCTGAAATGGTTTCTGAGCCGATCGGATGAATGTCTCAAAGCCGGGCTGACCGGCTGACATCAACACCCTTCCACGAAGGTCGCAGACCACCGCATGAACCCGATGCAGTGATTCGACGCTGCCGCCGCGGCAGACGGTGACCTCAAGGCAGGACGTACCGGCTCGCGATGCGCCACCGAAAGCAGAGGGAAGTGTCATATCCCGATGACAGCGCAGTTCACAGAGCCTGACAGAGGCTGGCTCCGCCAAGCATCAGACCAGCTGCTGCGGCCATGGCCCTGCTCAATCGGCCCAGGATGGGTCTCACCTCATGGCGGGCCACCAGAAGATCCTTGCTTCTCCACGAAAGAGGTTTTTCCCAGGTCTGACCGTCGTACCAGCCGGATTCTTCGTAATCGACTTTCTCCGCCAGCAGACGTTTCATCACGTAGGTCCACCCCAGCCACTGACGGACCAAGAGCAGCAGCGGCAACACCAGCGCAGCAACGGCACCGGCAACCACCAGTCGAGGGGGGTCCGCGCGAAGAGTCAAGCTGCCACTGGCAATGAGGATGCAGAGGGGCAGCATCAGCATCCAGCTGATGGTCAAACTGCGGCTGAGATAGGGCTGATCTCCAACGGGCCAGGCGAAGAACCAGGAATCGGTGAGTTCCTGGAATTCCTCCAGGGGTCTCTGCTCCGGAGGAACGGGGCATGAGACGAACTCATTCATGGGTTCTTCTCTAAAAGTTTCACGGACGGTAAGAAAACGCGACTTTCCCCGTGGCTCCAAAATGATTCGAGGTCGTAGTACCGACGATCGTCCGGCATCAACACGTGCACGATCAGCTCGCCGTAATCAAGGAGGGCCCAGCGACCCTCGTTGATGCCTTCCTTGCGCAATGGCAGGCGTTCAGCGTCCAGTTCGAGGCGGTCCTGAACTGAGCGGGCAATGGCGCGAACCTGAACATCCGATTGACCACCGGCAATCACCATCCAGTCGGCCAGGCTCGACACTTCATCCACCCGGATCAAACGGATGTCCTGTGCTTTTCGGTCGTCACACGCGTCAGCGGCCAGTTCCGCCAGTTGTTGACTATCCATAAACGTTTTCGCTGCTGACAGAACTGCGGGAACCCTCCTGCTGCGCCATCTCAGAGCGGGCTTTGCTGGCACTCTTGCGCAGAGCCTCTAAACGATCCTCGTAGAAGCCACGACGACGCTTCTTTCGGGTCTGCTCCACCAACTCCTTCAATGCACCGCCAAGGCTTCGGTATGCGTTGGGCACGCTGTAGCCAAAACGACAGGCGAGATCGATGGCGCGCTCGTCTGCACTGATGGCGTCCTGGAGACGTTTCTCGACATTGTTTTTGAGGTACAGGCGATAACCGGCGAAGCCGGACAGACCAAGAGCCATCAGCAGCAGCAGACCGTCCTGAACCCACAGTTCACCGATGGCACCACCAAGACCAATGGCCAATGCAGCCATCTCCCACCCGTCTCGGGGAATCGTGTCGTTCTGAATTCGACCCACTTCATGCCAGAACAACAGGTTGCGATGGTCCAGTGCCATCGCATCCCAGCCGTCGAGATCGACCTGAATTTCCACCTCGTCGCGACCGATTTCCTCGAGGGTGATGAGCGGGGGATCCACTGCAGCAGCGGATTCAACAAACACCCAGCTCTGCATTTCAGGCGGCAACAACCCCTTCAGGCGCTGAAGCTCACTCATTGCGATGGAGATCCCTGATGCAACAACCGTAGCGAGAACCTGGATCGAGACAGCTGCGTGAGAAGGTGAACAGGTTTGGCCTGAAACGAGCGCATGCCCCGGCGGACTGATCTTCGTCGCATCTTGCTTCTGGGGTCCGGTCCAATCGTGATCGGGCAGGCCTGTGAGTTTGATTACTCGGGAACGCAGGCATGCAAAGCCTTGCGAGACGAGGGCTTTGAGGTGGTGTTGGTGAACTCCAACCCCGCTTCGATCATGACCGATCCGGGCATGGCGGACCGCACTTACATCGAGCCACTCACCCCAGAGGTGATTACCCGGGTCATCGAAACGGAACGGCCGGATGCTCTGCTGCCGACCATGGGGGGCCAGACCGCTCTCAATCTCGCGGTCACTTTGGCCGAAAACGGAACGCTCGAGCGCTTCGGAGTCGAGCTGATCGGTGCGGATCTCAAGGCGATCCAGAAGGCCGAAGATCGTCTGCTGTTCAAGCAGGCCATGGAACGCATTGGCGTGCAGGTCTGCCCATCAGGTATCGCCTCGACCCTGGAGGAGTCGGAAGCGGTTGGAGCGGCGATTGGCAGCTTCCCTCGCATCATCAGACCCGCCTTCACCCTTGGTGGCAGTGGTGGGGGCATCGCGTACAACCCTGAGGAATTTGCTGCGATCTGCAAAAGCGGGCTCGAGGCCAGTCCCGTCTCCCAGATCCTGATCGAGCAGTCCCTGCTGGGTTGGAAGGAATTCGAGCTGGAGGTGATGCGCGATCTGGCAGACAACGTCGTGATCGTCTGCAGCATTGAAAATCTGGACCCGATGGGGGTCCACACCGGCGACTCGATCACCGTTGCCCCAGCACAGACACTGACGGATCGGGAATACCAGCGTCTGCGAGATCAATCGATCGCGATCATTCGCGAAATCGGTGTGGCCACAGGCGGCAGCAACATTCAGTTCGCCATTAACCCCGACAACGGTGATGTGGTGGTCATCGAGATGAACCCCCGCGTGAGCCGCTCCTCCGCTTTGGCCAGCAAGGCCACCGGGTTCCCGATCGCCAAAATCGCAGCGCGGCTGGCGGTGGGCTACACGCTCGATGAAATCCTCAACGACATCACCGGCAAAACACCGGCCTGCTTCGAGCCCACGATTGATTACGTGGTCACGAAGATCCCTCGCTTCGCCTTCGAGAAGTTTCGCGGCAGCCCGGCTGTTCTCACCACTTCAATGAAGTCGGTGGGCGAGGCAATGGCCATCGGCCGTTGCTTTGAGGAGTCCTTTCAGAAGGCGATGCGTTCCCTGGAAACGGGTCTTTCAGGCTGGGGTGGTGACCGACCTGAACCCGACCTGAACGACAGCGAAATCGATCGGCTGCTGCGCACCCCCTCACCCGATCGGATCCTTTCACTGCGGACTGCCATGCTTCGCGGCCGGAGCGATGAGGACATTCATCGGATCAGCAGCATCGATCCGTGGTTCCTGGCCAAACTTCGCCGGATCGTTGAGGCGGAACAAAACCTTTTACAGGGTCAGCAACTGCATCAACTCACCGCCGATTCGTTGCTCGAACTCAAACAGCTGGGGTTCTCCGACCGTCAGATCGCATGGTGCACCAACAGTGAAGAGCTTGCGGTGCGTCAGCACCGGCATGGTCTGGGGATCCGTGCGGTTTTTAAAACAGTCGACACCTGTGCCGCCGAGTTCGCCTCAACCACGCCCTATCACTACTCCACCTACGAACGTCCGCTTCAGCGTCTGGAGGCCGACGGCACATTGACGACCCTGCCCCCCGCCAACGAAGTGGAGCGTTCGGAGACGGAGCGCAAAGTGATGATCCTTGGTGGTGGTCCCAACCGCATCGGCCAGGGGATCGAATTCGACTATTGCTGCTGCCATGCCTCCTTTGCAGCCCAGGAGCAGGGCATTGCTTCGGTGATGGTGAACAGCAATCCCGAGACGGTCTCCACCGACTACGACACCAGCGACAGCCTCTACTTCGAGCCGCTCACCCTCGAGGACGTTCTCAATGTGATCGAAGCTGAGCGACCCGACGGAATTGTTGTTCAGTTCGGTGGCCAGACACCTCTGAAACTTGCGATTCCACTGATGCGCTGGCTGGACAGCGACGAGGGTCGCTCCACCGGAACCCGCATCTGGGGCACATCACCGGAATCGATTGATCGAGCGGAGGATCGCGAACAGTTCGAAGCCATTCTCAGCGAGCTGGAGATCCGCCAGCCCCGCCATGGCCTGGCCCGCAGCGAAGCGGAGGCGCGCACGGTGGCCACAAGGGTGGGCTACCCCGTTGTTGTGCGTCCGTCCTACGTCCTTGGCGGCAGAGCCATGGAGGTGGTGTTCGACCAAGAGGAGCTCAACCGGTACATGCGTGAAGCAGTGCAGGTTGAACCGGATCACCCAGTCCTGATTGATCAGTACCTCGAGAATGCCATCGAGGTGGATGTGGACGCTCTTTGCGATTGCGAGAGCAACGTGGTGATCGGCGGCCTGATGGAGCACATCGAACCGGCCGGTATCCATTCCGGTGATTCGGCATGCTGCCTCCCAGCGGTTTCCCTCGGAGAGAGTGCTCTGGCGACCATCCGCGAGTGGAGCAGGGGGCTTGCCCTGGCCCTCAAGGTTCGGGGACTGATCAACCTTCAGTTCGCCGTTCAAAAGACGGATGACGGCGAAGAGGTGGTTTACATCATCGAAGCCAACCCACGGGCATCCCGCACCGTTCCCTTTGTGGCCAAGGCAACCGGCCAGCCTCTGGCCAGGATCGCCACACGACTCATGGCTGGCGAAACCCTTCAGGCGGTGGGCCTTCATCAGGAGCCGAAGCCACCGTTGCAAGCCATCAAGGAAGCGGTGCTGCCCTTCCGCCGCTTCCCGGGTGCCGACACCGTGCTTGGGCCGGAGATGCGTTCCACCGGCGAAGTAATGGGGTCCGCCGATAACTTCGGAATGGCTTACGCCAAAGCCGAACTGGGTGCAGGCGAAGCCCTGCCCACCTCCGGGACCGTTTTCCTGTCCACCCACGACAGAGACAAGTCGGCACTGGTACCGGTTGCAGCCCGTCTGATCGAACTGGGTTTTGATCTGATCGCAACGTCGGGAACCGCTTCGGCTTTAGATCAAGCCGGTCTCAACGTGCGCTCGGTGCTCAAGGTGCATGAAGGCCGCCCCAATATTGAGGATCTGATCCGCTCCAAACAGGTGCAACTGGTGATCAACACCCCGATCGGACGTCAGGCCGCCCACGATGACAAATATCTGCGCCGAGCCGCCCTGGATTACGCCGTTCCCACCGTGACCACCCTGGCGGGAGCCCGCGCTGCCGTGGAGGCGATCAGCGCCTTGCAAGACCAGCCCACCCTCAGCATCCATGCCCTTCAGGACGTCCATGCCCAATGCCTGTGACCAATAAACCCTGGTTTGATCGGTAAGGTTGAGATCGACGCTTCAATCGGTGTGACCACCTCCTCCCCCGTTAAGCCAGGCAGCGATCTGCGGGACATCTTCCGGCGTGCCTACGAAAACCGCTACACGTGGGAACCAGGATTTGGTGGATATCAAGGTCGCTGCATCTGGAAGCAGGGCGACCAGCAAGTGGAGGGACGTTTCCAGATCGGAGCCGATCTCAAGGCGAAGGTGGAAGGAATTGAGGATGAAGCCATTCTCAAGGCGATCAGTTCACAGCTCTGGGAGATCGCCATCCATCGGGTTCGCCGCAGCTTTGAACAGACCCACGGGGCCAACACGTTCACAGCAGGAGAAACCGACAGCGTCGGCACCGAAGTGATCATTGGCGGCAAGGGCGAGGGTGATCGCTACCGCATCAAAGATGATGTGGTGACGATGGTGCACCGCCACATCCACGGAACAGTGGTGACGATCTTCACGACGGCCGTGACCGATACGGGCTCGGGGTATCTCAGCAAGACCTACACCAGCCAATACGCCGACCCGGAAAGCGGTGAAATCCGCGGGGGTCGCAGCAACTTCACCGACACCTTCGTCCCCCTGGAGGGAAATGGTCGCTGGGTTTTGGAGGAGCGGGTGATCGAAACCGAAGCTCACGGTGAAACGCCGGCTGGCTCACAGACCTTCCGCTTCGAGGATCTGCAGGCTCTCTGAACCGATTGCCTTGCTTCGGTGGTTGTGACACCATCCAGCCAATCTCTTGGCATGGATGGGCACACTGGAATCCGCCGTTGAGGCGATCAACGGACCGATCAATGGTTGGGTGTGGGGCTGGCCAACGGTCAGCCTGATCGCCCTGACAGGCATCGTGCTGATGCTGGGGCTTCGGTTCATGCCGTTGCGGCGTCTCAGCTACGGCATCCGCATGCTGCTCGAAACGGGTGAGCAAAGCAGTGAAGGGGAGATCACGCCGTTCCAGGCCCTGATGACCTCCCTGTCAGCAACCATCGGCACCGGGAACATCGCGGGGGTCGCCGGCGCCATCGCCGTTGGAGGTCCGGGAGCCGTGTTCTGGATGTGGGTGATCGCCGTGTTCGGCATTGCCACGAAATACGCCGAAGCGGTGCTCGCCGTTCACTTCCGGGAAACCGACGAAAACGGTGATCACGTCGGTGGACCGATGTATTACATCCGCAACGGCCTGGGCTCGCGCTGGAGCTGGATGGCGGGTCTGTTCGCCCTCTTCGGAATGCTGGCGGGCTTCGGCATCGGCAACGGCGTGCAGGCCTTTGAGGTGTCCTCCGCCTTGAGCCTGATCGGCGTGCCCAAGTTGGTTACTGGTGTTGTGCTGGCAGCACTGGTGTTCGCGGTTGTGATTGGCGGCATCCGCAGGATCGCCCAGGCGGCATCGGCCATCGTTCCTCTGATGTCAGTGCTCTATGTCGGCGGCTGTCTGCTGGTGCTCTTGCTCAACATCACCGCCATTCCCCAGGCCTTCGCAACAATTGTCTCGAATGCGTTTTCCGGCGAAGCCGCTGTTGGCGGTGCCCTGGGTCAGGTGATTTTGATGGGGTTCAAGCGAGGCATCTTCTCCAACGAAGCAGGCCTGGGCAGCGCTCCGATCGCCCATGCCGCAGCACGCACCGACAACCCGGTACGTCAGGGCACGGTGGCCATGCTCGGCACCTTCATCGACACCTTGGTGATCTGCACAATGACGGCCCTGGTGATCATCACCACCCAGGCCCATCTGCTCACCAATGCAGCTGGCGATCGACTGAGTGGTGCTGACCTCTCCATCGCAGCCTTCAACGCGGGGTTGAGTGGCAGTGGTGTTGTCGTCACCGTTGGATTGGTGATCTTCGCCTTCACCACCATCCTCGGCTGGAGTTTCTACGGCGAACGCTGCACCACCTATCTCTTCGGTGAAGCGGCTGTTCTGCCCTTCCGCCTGGTTTGGGTTGCCGTAGTGGTCGTGGGTGCTGTCGCCGGGGATCGCGGTGTGATCTGGTCGGTTGCCGACACCCTCAACGGCCTGATGGCGCTGCCCAACCTGGTCGCGCTGCTACTCCTCTCCGGAACAGTGTTCCGACTTAGCAAAGAACACCGTTTCGATCGCTGAGTCAAAAAAAGGGGGGCTTATGCCCCCCGACGATCAACACTTTCTTTGTTGCCGGCGTTGATCGGTGAGGTTCAACCGTTCTCCGGCATCGGAGTCAC
>CAJWLE010000093.1:0-7399 GCA_913042965.1 uncultured Synechococcus sp. | reverse complement strand
TACATAGCCGGGGAACACCTTCTCTTCAGTCGACTGACGACTGCCGTCCTTCTTCACTTTCACCGCCGGAGTCTGCGGAATTTCGATTTCAAGGATTCGGTTGCTCACCCCAAGCGTGACGGCCCGTTGTTCCAGGGTGGCCTTCACTTTTTTCTCGCAGCTGGATGCCACTTGCACCGCATACCAGCGGGCTACTGCAGTACTCGCAGCAGAAGGAATGGCTGCAGTGCCCTCCTCACCCTCATTCGGGGCCGGCAGGTCAAGCACCTCAGCTGAATCCGGAGTGGTGAGATCGTCAGGCACGGCGGTGAGGAGGGTGCGGATCAGCGGAACACCTGAGATGACGCCCACCCGAAGAAACGACTCACTGCAGCGATGGTTGCGGCCGAAAGGCTCACCATCAGGATCACAGCAATCGATTCACTGAACAACTGCTGGCGGCTGGGCCAGACCACGAGTTTGAGCTCATTGACCGTATCCGCAAGAAAACCGCTGGATGCAGCGGAATCAGCGGTGGCGTCTGAACTCTTGGCGGAGGTGTCCTCGGAAGTTGGGCTGGTCACGGAAGGGGGACCGGGGGCTGACAGGGATGCCGGCAGGCACTCTGCCAAACAAACACCTTACTGGATGCACCTCAACCAATCTGCTGTTCAAATCGAAGGGTCGTCCCCTCCTCGTCCGCGCAGACCACCCGGACGCCGCGGGCGCCACGGAAACGCTCCTCCAGCAATTCGGTAGCCAGCGGATTTTCCAGCTGGCGACGCAACACTCGGCGCAGAGGTCGGGCGCCGTATTCCGGTTCATAGCCCTGCCGGGCCAAGGCATCGGCGACGTCGTCATCCACCTGCAGTTGCAACCCCTGCTCCGCGAGCAGGGTGGACAGGTCCGCCAGCTGCAGACGCACGATCCGCACGAGATCGGCCACCTGCAGCGGACGGAAGCGAATCACTTCGTCGATGCGATTGAGAAATTCCGGTCGGAACTGTGCAGCCAGAGCCGCATCCACGGCCTGCTGCAACGGCGTGTCGTCGGCTGCCCCGGAGCGGGCATGCTCCAGGATTGCAGGACTCGCCAGGTTGCTGGTCATCACCACAACCGTGTGGCGGAAATCGACGGTGCGGCCCTGAGAATCGGTGAGCCGTCCTTCATCCAAAACCTGCAGCAGCAGGTTGAACACATCCGGGTGAGCCTTCTCCACCTCATCCAGCAGCAACACCGCGTAGGGGCGTCGCCGCACCGCCTCGGTGAGCTGCCCCCCCTCCTCGTAACCGACGTATCCGGGAGGGGCCCCAATCAGCCGGGCCACGGCATTGCGCTCCATGAATTCGCTCATGTCGAGCCGCACCAGGGCCTCCTCTTCGTCGAACAGGGAGGTCGCCAGGGCCTTGGCCAGCTCGGTCTTGCCCACCCCGGTTGGACCGAGAAACAGGAACGAACCAACCGGCCTGCGTGGGTCCTTCATCCCGGCGCGTGCGCGACGGATTGCCGCGGCCACGGCAGCCACAGCCTCGCCCTGACCGATCACCCGCTCCGCCAGATGGCTCTCCATCGCCAGCAGCTTGCGCCGTTCCCCTGCCAACAGCCGCTGCACAGGGATGCCCGTCCAGCGGGCCACCAGATCGGCGATGTCGCCGGCTTCCACCTGCTCCCGCAGCAATGCCGTCTCCTCCGCCTGGGCCGCCAACTGCTCCGCCTCCAGCTCCTCGCGTCGTTGTTGAACGGTGTGCAACTGGTCGTACTGCAACCGTGCCGCCTCCTCGAGATCGCCGTCCCGCTCCGCCTCGGCGATGGCATGCCGCAGGTCTTCGTCCTGCTGCAACAGCTGCCCCAGTTCCTCCAGCTGCTCCCGCTCCTGCTGCCAGCGCTGCCGCAGTGCATCGAGCCGGGAAACCACATCCAGACGGTTGCGCTGCAGTTGAATGCGCTCCTCCTCCGGCGCCTGCTCCGCCGCCAGAAGGGCAAGTTCCACCCGGCGGAGATCCGCTTCGGCCTCCTCCACAACCTGAGGTTTGGAGGTGACCTCAATCTTCAGTTGAGCCGCCGCCTCATCAATCAGGTCGATCGCCTTGTCCGGAAGGCAGCGGTCGCTGATGTAACGGTCCGCCAGTCGATTGGCGGTCTGAAGCGCCTCATCCGTGATGGTGACGCCGTGATGGAGTTCATAGCGCTCCTTCAGACCCCGCAGAATCTCCAGGCTCAGCTCCAGATCAGGCTCCCGGATCAACACCTGCTGAAAACGACGATTGAGCGCCGGATCCTTCTCCACCGTGCGCCGGTATTCCTCAGGAGTGGTGGCGCCGATACAGCGCAGATCTCCGCGGGCCAGGGCCGGTTTCAGCAGGCTGCCGGCATCGGTGCTGCTGCGATCACTTCCCACCACGGTGTGGAGCTCATCGATGAACAGCACCACACCGGAATCCGATCCACTCACCTCCTCCAGCACAGCTCGCAGGCGTTCCTCGAACTGACCGCGAAACTTGGCTCCGGCGATCAGCGCACCGAGATCAAGCGCGATCAAACGCAGGCCCTGCAACGAGTCCGGCACCTCACCGGCAACAATTCGCTGGGCCAGCAGCTGGGCGATCGCGGTCTTACCGACGCCAGGCTCACCGATCAGCACCGGATTGTTCTTGCTGCGGCGCGAGAGAACCTTGATCAGATTGCGGATCTCGCCATCGCGTCCAACCACGGGGTCCAAAGCCCCGCCCTCAGCCTCTGCAGTGAGATCAAGGCCGTACGACTCCAGCGCCGAGGGCTCCTGCTCCAGCGCCGAAGCACCTGATGCTTCCGGCGTCGACTCTGCTGACACCGGAACAGACGGCACCGCTGCAACCGAAACAGGCCCTGAGGGAACCGCTGCTGCGGCGGCAGGGCGTGTCGCCACCGACGGGGATGGCGTTGGAGGGGCCTTCGGCACCGGACTGCGCAACAGTCGCTCCAATCGGTCCGACGGCAATCCCACCGCGCTGAACAGCTCCGATCCGATGCGCGGATCCATCCCCATGGCCGCGATCAGCGGGGGCACATCAATCAGGCGTTCGCCCCAACGGGCACGAACCCCATCGGCACTATCCAGCAGCTGCTCGAGGTCTTCACCAATGAAGAGATCGTCAACGCGAGCCGAAGGCTGGTCAGCCAGCACATCCTCCAGACGGTCCAACAGGGCATCGGTCTGGATTGGCAGAGGCTCGACCCAGCGACGAAAAGCCGGATCGGTGAACAGCACCTGAATCAGATGCTCCACATCAAGCTGATCGTGCCGCCAGCGCCGTGCCACATCCTGGCCGGACAGCAAAAGATCCCAGGCGGCATCAGAAAAACGGTCGGGCTCCTGGGTCAGGCTGCCGCGGTTGGCTTGAGCTCCGGTCATGCAGCGGCGCGGGAGGACAACTCGATTAATTCCACTTTGTAGCCATCGGGATCTTCAACGAACGCGATCACCGTGGAACCGTGTTTCATCGGCCCGGGCTCCCGCACCACCCGACCGCCCTGGTCTGTGATGCCGGCGCAGGTGGTGTGGATGTCGTCAACCCCAAGGGCGATGTGGCCATAGCCATCACCGTGTTGGTAGGAACTCGTGTCCCAGTTGTGGGTGAGCTCCAGCACCGTCTGCTCCGATTCCGGCCCATAGCCCAGAAACGCCAGGGTGAAACGACCGCGTGGATACTCCTTTTGGCGCAGCAGCTGCATCCCCAGCACCTGGGTATAGAAGGCAATGGAACGCTGCAAATCTCCGACCCGAAGCATGGTGTGCAGCATCCGCATGGACGGCTAACTCCCAGACATTCGCGTGATCCATTCTGGCGGGGTGCGAACGATCACAATGGGAGTGCAGAGGGCGACCCATAAGATCGCTCGGTTTACACCCCGCCCACCGTGATCGACTCGCTCGACCTCGTCATCGACACCATCGTGGCCCGAGAGGTACTCGATTCCCGCGGCAATCCAACCGTTGAGGCGGAGGTGATGCTTGAAGGTGGCGCCATGGGTCGGGCCATTGTTCCAAGCGGCGCCAGCACCGGCGCCCATGAGGCCCATGAACTGCGGGACGGCGGCGACCGTTACATGGGCAAGGGCGTCAGCCAGGCGGTGACCCATATCGAGGAGCGGATCGCTCCAGCCTTGTGCGGCCTTTCAGCACTCGACCAAGCCGCCGTGGATGCGGCGATGCAAGAGCTCGACGGCAGCGACAACAAATCGAACCTTGGTGCCAATTCCATCCTTGCGGTGAGCATGGCCACCGCCCGAGCCGCTGCCAACGGCCTCGGCATTCCCCTGTACCGCTACCTCGGTGGGCCGATGGCCAACCTGCTGCCGGTACCACTGATGAACGTGATCAACGGTGGCGCCCACGCTGCCAACAGCCTGGACTTCCAGGAATTCATGCTGGTGCCCCATGGTGCCCCCAGCTTCCGCGAAGCCCTGCGCATGGGAACCGAGGTGTTCCACACCCTGAAGGGACTGCTCAGCACCAGAGGCATGAGCACTGCTGTTGGTGATGAAGGCGGTTTTGCTCCAGACCTGGGCAACGTCGAAGCCGGTGAAATTCTGGTGGAAGCGATCACGAAAGCCGGTTACAAGCCCGGTGACCAGATCTCTCTGGCTCTGGACGTGGCCAGCACTGAATTCTTCGAGAACGGCCGCTACGCCTTTGACGGCGGCAGCTACGACAGCGCCGAGATGGTCGGTCAGCTCGAGCAGCTTGTGGAGAAATTCCCGATCGTTTCGATTGAGGACGGCCTGGCAGAGGACGACTGGGAGGGCTGGAAGCTGCTCACCGAGCGGCTGGGCGGCAAGGTGCAGCTGGTCGGCGATGACTTGTTCGTAACCAACACCAAGCGCCTGCAGCGGGGCATCGATGACGCCACTGCCAACTCGATCCTGATCAAGGTGAACCAGATCGGTTCGCTCACCGAAACCCTGCAGGCCATCGACCTGGCCGGCCGCTCCGGTTACACCAGCGTGATCAGCCACCGAAGCGGTGAAACCGAAGACACCACCATCGCTGACCTGTCGGTTGCCACACGGGCCGGACAGATCAAGACCGGTTCCTTAAGCCGCAGTGAGCGGGTGGCGAAATACAACCAGCTGCTGCGCATCGAAGATGAACTGGGCAGCCAGGCCGTGTATGCCGGTGCCGTTGGTCAGGGACCGCGGGGTAAGGCCTAACCCAGGATTTAGTCGTCAGCGGTTGGAGCCAGGCAGCTGCTCCAACCGCTGATCGCGTCGCATGCGGACCTGCATGCGGAACCAACCCAAGCCAACGGGAAGTGTTGCCGTTGCGGGGATGATGGCCCAGATCGGACGAACGCTGGCGCCGATAATCGCCGTGGCCAGCGCCAGACAACCAAGCAGAACCGACTGTCCGATCGATTGCTGCGCCAGGGTCATGCGGCGGAACTGACGATCGGATTCACCCAGACGAACCTGGAGCTGTAAGTCTCCCTGCTCCAGGCGCTCCAGGTTCTCGTCCAGACGGCGAGGAAGAGCGGCTGCACGGCTGCTGAGTGCCCCCACCTGGCGACCGATTTCATTGAACAAATCGCTGGATCCGGATCCGCTGGAAGTCATCAGGGGCAGAAGGTAGGGCTTGGCAATCGCCACCAGGCTAAAAGCGGGATCGAGGCTTCGGCCCACTCCTTCGAAGGTGGACAAAGCCCGCATCACAAAAATGAGTTCGACGGGCAGGCGGAAGGGCTGGCCATACACCAGGTCGTAGAGATCTCCCGAAAGTTTGTCGATCACATTGGAGCTGAAGGGCGGCGTGAGGGCTTCGTTCAACATCAACCGCACCAGCCGGCGCACCGGTCCCACATCGATCTCACGGGCAATCACTCCGGCCGCCTGCATCTCCTCCACCAATGCAGCCGAATCCCGTGCAGCTGCGGCACGGATCATCGAACCGAGCCGACGACGCAGGGCATCCGACAGCAACCCCATCATTCCGAAGTCGTAGTAGATGAGGGCTCCGTCGGAGGCGACGGCCAGATTGCCGGGGTGAGGATCGGCGTGGAAGAAGCCGAAACGCACCAGCTGTTTGAGGTAGCTGGCTGCGCCGATTTCCGCGACGGCTGAGGGGTCAATACCTGCCTCAATCAGAGCCTCGCGGTCGTTGATCTTGATCCCAGGCAGATAATCGAGACACAGAACTCTGCGGCTACTGAGCTCCCAGACCACACCTGGAATGCGGATGCGATCGTCATCCAGAAATTGCTGGCGGAACCGAGCCGCGTACTGGGCCTCCACCCGGAAATCCAGTTCCCGCAGCAGGACCCGGCGGCACTCCCGTGCCATGGCTGGCCAATCGCGACCGCGCCCCCAGCTGGGATGACGCTGCAGCACAGCCGCCACCTGCTGCATCACATCGAGATCGAGCCGGAACAACCGATCAAGCCCCGGGCGCTGCACCTTGAGCACCACCTGCCGACCGCTGCGCAGGCTGGCTCTGTGCACCTGCGCCAGAGAAGCAGCTCCCAGGGGTTCAGGGTCCAGATCAATGACTTCAGCGCAGCGCTGGCCCAGCTCCTGCTCCAGCACAGTCTGAACCTCGGCAAAACCGAAGGCGGGAACACTGTCCTGCAAAGCGGCGAGCTCGGCCACCCAGCCGGCGGGGAGGATGTCCGGCCGGGCCGAGAGCAACTGCCCGAGCTTGATGAAGGCCGAACCCAGCCGCAGCAATTCTGCGGTCAGCCAGTGGGCTCGCTGGCGCTGGCGCTGTTCCCGCAACTCCGCATTGGCACCACCCGGATAGGTCCAGGACTGGGCGTCCCACCAGAGCAGCAGCAGCAGGGTGAGCACCGAACGCCAGATGCGCAGCGCACGCAACAGCCCCGTCATCAAGAGCGCACCTCAAGCGAGCGGTTGATCTCCGCGACCGAAGCCCTCAACCGATCAATCACTGCCTGCGGCGTCTGGTCCACCGGTGGTGATTCAGGGTCTGAAACAGTCATGTCAGACGCCGCATCAGCAGGCTCTGCCTGGCCGTCATCGCGCTCAAGGCGATCGGCTTCAGCCCGCACTTCCTCCTGAAACAGATCCCATTCCTGACGGAGCCGATCTGGTGCATCCTGCGCCAGCACTGCCATCTCAGCAGCTGCATCGGCAAGACCATGGCCGATGCGAGCGCCCAGGCGGTTGATGGTGGCGCGGATGAAAGCGTCTGAAGACCCCATGGATTTCACCGCAATCAAGGAAAACTCTGGCAGATCTGCTCTCGGATCAGGGGGTCGGCGGCAGAGGTGCCTGCGGAAGAACCGGTAGGAAGAAGTCGTCGGTGAGCTCTGGTTCAAACGGTGCCGCAGTGTCCAGCAATGGACTTGCCACCGGTTCAGAGAACGGTGTCTCCACCAACACCAATGGTGATTGAGAAGGTGGTTCAGCCGCTGCGCCTGCCGGTTCG
>CAJWLE010000092.1:0-7405 GCA_913042965.1 uncultured Synechococcus sp. | reverse complement strand
CTGCGTGAGGAGTCGGAGCTTCCGATCGCTGCCTACAACGTGAGTGGGGAGTACTCGATGGTGAAGGCTGCGGCGGAACGGGGTTGGATCGATGAAAAATCTGTGGTGCTGGAAACCCTGCTGAGCTTTAAGCGTGCCGGTGCCGATCTGATCCTCACGTATCACGCCTGCGATGCCGCAGCCTGGTTGAAGGAGGCTTGAATTGATGGGCAGCGTCAGTCGTCTCGGCCATGTCGCCATCCGTGTTGAGGATGTCGACAGAGCCGTTGTTTTTTACACCGGGCTGGGCATGCGCCTGGTCTGGAAGGCTGACGACTGGTGCTACCTGGAAGCTGGAGAAGGTCGGGATGGTCTGGCCTTGCTTGGACCGGGATATAAATCCGCCGGCCCTCACTTCGCCTTTCACTTCAAAAATCGCGAAGACGTTGATCTGGTTCACGACCGGTTGGAGGCCGACGGAATCCGTGTCGGGGCTGTCCACGACCATCGTGATGGCACCGCCTCCTTCTATCTGAGAGATCCAGAGGGCAACTGGCTGGAGATGCTTTATGAACCCCCCGGTGGCATTCCTTCCAACTGCAACTGATCCAGGCCTGGATCATCAGGCCTGGCAGGAAACCCTCGAGCTTCTGGAGTGGCCGTTGGTGTGCAAGCACCTCAGCGACTTCACCAGCACACGCATGGGGCGGGATGCTGCTCGGACGCTTGAACTCCCGGTCTCACTCGCGGCGAGCAGCCAGCGACTCGCCGAAACCGTGGAGATGGTGGTTCTTGATGACCTCAGTGAAGGGGGACTGAGTTTTCGCGGTGTGGTGGATCTGCGTCCCGTGCTGCTGCGCTGCAGTAAAGGAGGTGTCGCGGCTGGGGAAGAGCTCTTGGGGGTGGCTGAAACCCTCGCCGCAGCGCGGCGCTTGCGCAGGCAGATCGATCAACCGGACTTGCGTCCGGTTTGCACGGCTCTGATCGAAAGGATGGTGACGCTGCCTGAGCTTGAGCAGCGACTGAAGTTCGCTCTCGAGGAAGGCGGTCGTGTTGCCGACCGGGCCAGTGCTCCGCTCGCCGGTCTTCGCCAGCAGTGGCAGGGGCTGCGTCAAGAACGTCGAGACAAACTGCAGGAGATGCTCCGGCGGCTTGGCACGGTTCTGCAAGACACCGTGATCGCCGAACGCCATGGCCGGCCGGTGCTGGCGGTGAAGGCCGGTGCCGTCAGCCAAGTGCCAGGACAGGTCCATGACAGTTCGGCTTCGGGGAGCACGCTGTTCGTCGAGCCCCGTTCGGTGCTCAGCATCGGCAACAGGTTGGTTGACCTGGAAGCCCGCATCCGCGATGAGGAGCGCAAGGTGCTGGCCGAACTCAGTGGCCATGTTGCGGAGGAGGAGCCGACCCTCGCTCAGCTGGTGCTGGTGCTGCTGCAGTTGGATCTTGCCTTGGCGCGTGGCCGTTACGGCCGCTGGCTCGGTGGTGTTCCCCCTCAGTTGAACGACAATCCTGATGCGTCATTCCTGTTGCACGAGCTACGCCATCCCTTGCTGATCTGGCAACAGAAAAAGGCAGGCGGACCGACCGTGGTGCCGATCAGCGTTGATGTGTCATCCAGCTTGCGGGTGGTGGCGATCACCGGCCCGAATACGGGTGGAAAAACGGTCACGCTGAAAAGCATCGGTCTGGCAGCGCTGATGGCCCGGGCCGGAATGTTGCTCCCCTGTTCCGGTCAGCCTTCACTGCCCTGGTGTGCCCAGATTCTGGCGGATATCGGAGATGAGCAGTCGCTCCAGCAGAGCCTGTCCACCTTCAGCGGTCATGTGAAACGCATCGGTCGCATCTTGTCTGCTCTGGCTTCTGGACCTGCCCCGGCCCTCGTGTTGCTTGATGAGGTTGGGGCTGGCACGGATCCGAGTGAGGGAACAGCTCTCGCATCCGCCTTGCTCAAGGCTCTCGCCGACCGCGCCCGACTCACGATCGCCACCACCCATTTCGGTGAGTTGAAGGCTCTCAAATACAGCGACTCGCGGTTCGAGAATGCTTCGGTGGCCTTCAACGCTGAGACCCTTTCGCCGACCTACGACCTGCTTTGGGGTATTCCCGGGCGCAGCAATGCTCTGGCGATTGCCTCCCGTCTTGGGCTTGATTCCGACGTGCTCAATCAGGCCCAAGAACTGCTGGCACCAGCAGCAGAGGGAGAGGTCAACAGTGTGATCCGTGGTCTCGAAGAGCAGCGCCAACGTCAACAGTCCGCCGCTGAAGATGCTGCTGCTTTGTTGGCGCGTACAGAGCTGCTGCACGATGAGTTGCTGCAGCGCTGGGAAAAGCAGAAGCAGCAATCCGAGGTTCGGCAGGAACAGGGGCGCCAGCGGCTGGAACGCTCGATTCGAGATGGTCAGAAAGAAGTGCGTTCCCTCATTCGACGACTGAGGGACGACCGGGCCGATGGAGAGACCGCTCGCAGGGCTGGTCAGCGATTACGAAAACTGGAAGACAGTCACCGTCCAACTCCGGAACGGCGTCAGCCTCGCCCTGGTTGGATGCCGGCCGTTGGCGACAGGATCCGACTGCTGGCCCTCGGCAAGGCGGCAGAGGTGTTGGCCATCAGCGACGACGGTCTGCAGCTCACCGTGCGTTGTGGCGTGATGCGGACAACGATTGACCTCACGGCGGTGGAGAGTCTGGACGGCCGTAAGGCGGAGCCGCCACCGAAACCAGTGGTGAAGGTGCAAGCCCGTTCAGGGGGGATTGGCGGAGCACAGGTGCGCAACAGCCGCAACACCCTGGATGTACGTGGCATGAGAGTGCATGAGGCGGAAGCCGCCTTGGAAGAGCAATTGCGTCATGCCCATGGTCCGGTGTGGGTGATTCACGGCATCGGCACCGGCAAGCTCAAACGCGGATTAAAGGCCTGGCTGGACACTGTGCCCTATGTGGAGCGGGTGGTCGATGCGGATCAGGCCGATGGTGGTCCCGGTTGCAGTGTGGTCTGGGTCCGCTGAAGAACCGTCTTCAGTTCAGGTTCGGAAGACTCGGTCCAGTATCTCCCTGCTGACCAGGGGAAATGGCTTCTCCTGCGCTGTTGAACAGTTTCCAGCCGCTGGGGTCTGGCTCCAGATGCAGGGCCTGTCCAGGACGCCAGTCATGGTCGGGGGAGGTGCGCACCTGAACCAGGTGGCTCCCCTCCTGCAGTTGACATGTGAGCACCTGTTCATTGCCCAGCACCTCGCTGTGGCTCAGGGTTGCGGCCAGGTTCCGGTTGGTGGCAGGGGCGACCCGCCAGCTCTCCGGCCTGAGCCCTGCCGTGAGCTGTTCGCCATCCCTCCCTCGTAGAGCTTCTGCCATCAGCCCATCCACGGCCAGGCGATGGGGGCCGAACTGAAGTGTTGAAGATGCTCCGACAGTCACAGGAAGGAGTGCCATGGGCGGGCTGCCAATGAACTGGGCCACAAACAGATTTGCGGGCCAGCGGTAAAGCTGCATTGGGGTGCCGAGCTGCTGCAATTTCCCCTGATTGAGCACAGCAATCCGATGGCCCATGGTCATCGCCTCCACCTGATCATGGGTGACGTAAACCGTTGTTGTTCCAAGCTCTCGTTGCAGCTCAACAATTCGGGTTCGGGTGCTGTTGCGCAACTTGGCATCGAGGTTGCTGAGTGGTTCGTCCATCAGAAACACCGCGGGTTCGCGGGCCATGGCGCGGCCCAAGGCCACCCGTTGTTTCTGGCCACCCGAAAGCTCCTTGGGTCTGCGGTCCAGAAGAGGTGTCAGCTCCAGTGCTTTCGCCACCGTGGCGATCCTTTGCTCAATGTGTTGCTCGCGGCGGGAGCGAATCCGTAATGGGGCAGGCAGGCTGCCGCTGAATCGGTGCAGCTGATCCTGCAGTTGCTGCAGAGGGGTTCGGGTCTGGCTTCGCCGCAGCCCGAAGCTGAGATTCTCTCGAACGCTCAGGTGGGGATAAAGGGCATAGCTCTGAAACACCATGGCCACATTCCGCTTGCCGGGGCGGACGTTGCTCACGGGTCGGCGGCCGATGCGGATTTCACCGGCCGTCGGAGACTCAAGGCCAGCCAGCAGGCGCAACAGGGTGCTTTTGCCACATCCGGATGGACCCACGAGTACCAGGAATTCCCCGTCTTCGATGGTCAGATCGAGGGATTCGAGAACCTCCACGGGGTCTGATCCACGCCGACCTGGGTAGGTCTTGCTCAGAGCTTCGAACTGAACGCCGGCCAACGACAGTGCTGCAGCGGCTGAATCCTAGGGTTGCTGGTTGGATCCATCCGGCAGCGCCGTGCAGTTCATCGATCAGGCGCGGATCACGGTGCGGGGCGGTCGCGGTGGCGATGGCATTGCAGCGTTCCGCAGAGAGAAGTACGTGCCCGCAGGTGGGCCCTCCGGTGGTGATGGTGGTCAGGGCGGGCCCGTTGTCCTGGAGGCGGACAGCAACCTGCAAACACTGCTGGATTTCAAGTACAAACGCCTGTTCGCTGCCGACGACGGTCGCCGCGGCGGTCCAAACAAGTGCACCGGTGCGTCAGGCCGCGACCTGGTGATCAAGGTTCCCTGTGGAACAGAGGTGCGTCACCTCACAACCGGCATCCTGATGGGGGACCTGACCGATCCCGGTCAAACACTCACCGTTGCGTTCGGTGGTCGTGGCGGGCTTGGCAATGCGCATTACCTCAGCAATCGAAACCGGGCCCCCGAAAAGTTCACGGAAGGCAGAGATGGAGAGGAATGGCCGATCCAGTTGGAGCTCAAGCTCCTGGCCGAGGTTGGCATCATCGGGCTCCCCAATGCCGGCAAGAGCACATTGATCGCCGTTCTCTCGGCAGCGCGTCCAAAAATCGCCGACTATCCCTTCACCACCTTGATCCCCAATCTGGGGGTCGTCCGTCGACCCAGTGGAGATGGAACGGTGTTTGCCGACATACCCGGTTTGATCGCTGGTGCAGCCCAGGGGGCGGGTCTTGGCCATGACTTCCTGCGCCACATCGAACGCACCCGACTGCTGATTCACCTGGTGGATGCCGGGGCTGAGGACCCGCTCGATGACCTGCGCACCGTTGAGAACGAGCTTGAGGCCTACGGCCATGGATTGGTGGAACGTCCCCGTTTGCTGGTGCTGAACAAACAGGAGCTGCGTTTTGAAGATGAACTTCCTCAGCTCATGGACGAGCTGGCCAAGGCCAGTGGCGTTGCGCCTCTTTGCATCTCAGCGGCAATGGGCACAAATCTGGATGCACTTCTGGAGAGGATCTGGAGTGAACTCGGAGTTTGATCGAATGGTGTGTGCGGGCACACGATCACTTGTGATGCCGAGCTTCAGCAGCCATAACGGAAACAGCCCCGTCTATGGAGTCGTGACCATGACCTTCTACACCTGTTTCGATCCTCAGGGCCAGATGATTGCCCGCTGCCAGACCCCTGAAGACATCAACGTTCTGAAACGAATGGGGCGTCCGATTGCTGATGTTCAACCCATGCGCAGCGAGGAAGCCGTCGTCTGCAGCCTGACCGGAAGCCCCTCCGAATATGACGAGGAGTATTGAGGCTGGAGCAATCAAGGCCGGATTCACTCGCTGAATCCGGCACATGTCACGCAGCGGGCCGCTAGCTCAATCGTCGTAAACGCGGCATTCATCCGCTTCGGGATTGGCGTCGCAGTGAAGCTCCAATGAGGTGGGGTCGTGCTTGTCGCCAGGGTTGTGCTCTTTGTATTCCTTCAAAGCATTTAGTTCACTCTCGAGGTGGCGCACTTTGGCGGTGTCACCTGCAGCCTTGGCCTCCTCGATTTCTGACTGGTCCTTTTGGATGTGCTCGTCGATGGATTTCATGGCGATCCGCTGTTTCCACCGCCCACTTTAGAACTGTCAAACCGTTTCGAGATGCCGTGTCGGCGTAAACACAAACCAATGTGCTTCTGAACGCTACGGGCTCGTCGTCGTGGCTACTGAATCAATCCCTGGGGTTGCACCTAAGCCTCGAGTTCACTCAGCTCCAACCAGCGCTCTTCAGCCTGCTCGATGGCGGCGATCAGATCGGCCAGTTCCAGGCTCAGCTGGGTCCGGTCGCTGCAATCACCCGCCAGTGCTTGCTCCAGTCCGGTCCGCCGCGCTTCCAGTGCGGGGAGCTGCTCGTCGAGTTGAGCCAGTTCCTTCCCCTCTTTGAAACTGCGCCGCCGCTGGCCTGGGGAGGCTTCCTTCCTCGGACCGCTCTTTTTTGTTTTGCTGGCTTGCTGCTCCAATGTGGCTCGTTCCCGTTCCTGACGGCGTTGTTGCTCAAGGAAGTTGCTGTAGTTGCCTTCAAATCGCTGCAGCTGGCCTTGCTCAAAGCAAAACAGTCGATCAACAGTGCGGTCGAGGAAGTAACGGTCGTGGGATACAACGATCACGCAGCCACGGAAGTCTTCGAGGAAGTCCTCGAGAACGCTCAGTGTTTGAACGTCGAGATCGTTGGTGGGTTCGTCCAGCAACAGCACATTGGGTGCCTGAATCAGCATTCGACACAACGTGAGGCGTCGCCGCTCCCCGCCTGAGAGCTTGGACAGTGGGCTGTGTTGTTGCGAAGGCGGAAACAGAAATCGTTCAAGTAGTTGGGATGCTGTGACCTGCTCTCCGCCGAGGTCGATCCGTGAGGCGGCTTCCTCGACGAAGTCGATCACCTTGCGCTCGAGCCCTTTCCCCTGACTGAAGGCTTCGGTGTGCTGATCGAGGTAGCCGATGTGCACGGTCTCCCCGAGTTCCAGGGTTCCAGCCGTGGTCATCCGCCTGCCTGCGATGAGATCGAGCAGCGTGGATTTACCGCTTCCATTCGGCCCAATGATGCCGATCCGGTCTTCTGGACTGAAGCTGTAGGTGAAGTCTCTGAGAAGGCAGCGCCCCTCCACCTGGCCATCGGCGGTCACGCTGACCCCTTCGGCTTCGATGACCACCTTCCCGATCCGGCGGCTCACACTGGCCATTTCGAGCTTGCCTCTGGCCTGAAGCGGTTTTTCATTTCGCATGGCTTCGATCCGCTGCAGTCGGGCCTTCTGTTTGGTGCTGCGGGCCTTGGGCCCTTGTCGCAGCCAGGCCAGTTCCCGTCGTAAGACCCCCTTGAATTTCGCTGCCGAGGCGGCTTCGGAGGCTTCCTCTTCCGCTTTGTGCTGCAGGTAAGTGCTGTAGTTCCCCTGATAGGTGCGGGCCCGTCCCCGATCCACTTCCACCATTCGGCTGGTGACCCGGTCGAGGACATAGCGGTCATGGGTCACCAGTACCAGGGCACCCGGGTAACGGTCGAGCCAGCTTTGGAGCCATTCCACGGCTTCGGCGTCTAGATGGTTCGTGGGTTCATCCAGCAAGAGCACATCAGGGCATGCAACCAGTGCTGATGCGAGCCCCACCCGTTTGCGATAGCCGCCTGAGAGATCTGCCACCGG